>JAYVBB010000151.1:0-2214 GCA_043750715.1 Pseudomonadota bacterium
CCTGCGCCTTGCCCCGCAGAGCGAGGAAGTCTCGCTTTTCATGGCGATGGTGGCAAACGAAGCCCCGGACGCGCCCGACCTGGCGGAAGACGCCATGGCTGCCTTACGCCCGCACCTGCCGCGCCACTGCGGCAACGGCATCGTCGTGCTGAACCTGCTCCAGCTTGCGCTCGGCATGCAAAACAAGGACGATGCGAGGCAGATCGTCGCGCAGGGCGACTGGTCCAAGGTCTCGGCCCAAAAGGACGCGCTTTCCGCCTTATCGACATGCTTGAAGACGCTGCATCGCCTCAACTGGATGGATCTCGCCTCGGAGCTCCTCGCGAAGATCGTGCCGGACTCCCGTCAAACGGCCTGATGCTCCTAAGGCTGCTCCTCCTTGCCGCGTCTTGGACGGCTTGGGCGTCGCCCGCCGCTGCCGCTGCGCAGGACGGCCGCTTCGCCGGCGCCAAGGGCGCCGAGCTGGGTTACCGCATCTATGACAACGACGACGCGAAGGGCGCCGTCGTCCTCGTGAACGGGTTCAGCGAAACGTACCTGATGTACGACGAGCTCGCTCTGCCGCTCGTCGCGGCGGGCTTCCGCGTCTATACCTATGATCACCGTGGCCAAGGCGTGTCGGATCGGCTGCTGCCGGCGATCGACGTTGGCTACGTCGACGCTTTCGAAGACTACGTCGACGATCTGGCGACGTTCATCGACACGGTCGTGAAGCCCGTCGAAACGTTGCCGCTGAATCTCGTGTCGCATTCGACGGGAGGCTTGATCGCCGTCCATTACGCGGCGGGACATCCCGAAACTTTTCGCCGGTTCGTTTTCTCAGCGCCGTTTTTCGAATTGAACAGCCAGTGGGCTCCGGCCTGGGTCGCGAAGTTCCTCGTCCAACTTTCCTGCCTCCTCGGGCGGTGCGACCGGTTCGCCCCGTCGCAGGGGAATTTCATTCCGGCGACCTATCCTTTCGCCGGCAATCATCTGACGCACTCGAAGGACCGCTTCGAGCTGATGCGCTCCATGGTCTGGTTGAATCCGGCATTGCTGATTCGCGGCGCCAGCAGCGGGTTCCTGAGGGAAACGATCCGGGCCGGCGAGAAAGTTCCGGAACTGGCGGAGAAAATCACCGCCCCGGTGCTGCTGCTCCAAGCTGGAGCCGACTACTACGTCATGCCAGGGCGGCAGGACGCCTTCTGTGCCAAGACCCGCTGCGAGAAAGTTCTCTTCGCCGACTCCTACCACGAGCTTTTCTTCGAATCCGAGCCGACACGGTCGAAGGTGCTGGAAACCACCGCCAGGTTCCTGTCCGAGCCCTGAGTTTCGACTCCTGGCTCAGACTTTCTCAGCGAGCTTTCGCACGCTCTGGACGTAGGCTTCGATTTCCTCGGGTCGGGGATCGACCCGTCCGTACAGCACCCGACCGAAGAGGTTCGTCACTCGATGCAGCTCGACGCCTTCCGAACGAATCATGGCGCCGCTCAGCCGCGCATATTCGTCGGGAGTCTGGCTCCGCTTGCGCGGGAGGCCGCGAGCCTTCAGGTGTTGGAGAGTCAGGTTGTACAAGTGGACCACGAGGGACCGGTCGTCGCCCCGCATCTTGCCACTGGCATGCGCCCGAAGAGCGTCGGCGAGATCCCGTTTGGTCACGACGGCACTCGGGACCACCTCGTCCTCGTCGGGATTCGGATGATCGCGGTCGTCTTGCTCGTCTCTTTCGGGACGACGCTTCTTTTTGAGAAGGAAAAAAGCCGTCGCCGACACGGCGGTGAGGCCGAGGACGAGGATCAGAAGTTTTTTCCAGTCCGTTTCCGGAACTTTTCTGGGGGACGTCGTTTTCGTGACGACGGACGATGCTGCCTGGCCCTTGGAGCCTGAAGTGTTCCTTTTGGGCGCCGACGCCACCGTGCCTCCGGGCGGTTCGGTCCTCTCGTTCGAGCCCGCGCCTGCGCCGGCTCCCCCGGCCCGCGGTCGGGCGGCGGCATCCGTGCCGGTTTCCTCCGGCGCTCCCGCACCCGCACCATTACCCGCACTCGGGCGCGGTCCGGTTCCCGCTCCCGCTTTTTCACCGGAGCCACCAGCCGTTCCGGGTTTCCTGCCTGATCCCGAATCGTTTCCAGCGGTCGCCCCAGTTCCCGCACCCGCACCAGCTCCCCCTCCCGTCCCTGGAGTGCCGCCGCCTTTTGTTCCGGCGCCCGGCGTCGCCACCGTACCACCGCTCGTGCC
>JAYVBB010000152.1:0-3041 GCA_043750715.1 Pseudomonadota bacterium
GTGGGCAACCCTTCCGACCCGTACCGCTTGGCGACAACACCGGAAAGCATCGCGCCCACGGTTCGATGGATATTTCGGATCGGAAGCACAAACTGCGCCGGGATTTTGTTTTCCAAAGCGTCCTGGGCCAGTTCGATGAGCTTATGATCCAGCGCCGCCTCCAGCCCATGATCCTGCGCGATGACGCAGCGCCGGAACACCTTCTTCGGCACCGGCGGATTGAATAGCATCGACGACAAGTCGAGGCCCTTGGCTTTCCAATGATCCTTCACATCGCGCATCTCCAGCATGTCGACGCGCCCGACCATTTCATCGAAGGTCCGGAAGCCCAACTGGGCCATGATCTCGCGGACCTCATCGGCGATGAAGAAGAAGAAGTTGATGACATGCTCCGGCGTGCCAGTGAACTTCGCGCGGAGGGCGGGGTCCTGAGTGGCAATGCCCACCGGGCAGGTACCCAAGGCGTCGATCGCGCCGGGCGAGAGGTCGTAGTCGGCTTCGATCTCTTTTTTCTCGGGCTGCTGCGTGCGCTCGTGCACCTTGCATTTCTCGTGGTCGAAATCGAGCCACTTTTTCTGCTGGAATTTACGGCCGAACGTCTTGGCTTCGTTTTGCTCCATGTAGAACTTGGAGACGCCGAAGTCCCAGGGACGGGAGATGGCTTCCATCTCCTCCTTCGCGACGAAGATGGCGCTGAACCAGTCGCCCGTCGAAGCGCCGACGTGGAAGACGCGCTGCCAGACGTCGTTGTGTTTGCGCGGCGGGCGGACCTCGAGGGTGCCGTAGCCGGCCTTGAGGCCGGCCCAGGACAGCTCGTAGGTCGCGGCTTCGCCGGCCCTGAACGGCACGTCCTTGTAGACGTCCGACCGGGCGATCACCGGCGGCTTCGGCGGATTTTTCGGACATTCGACCTTGATGTCCTCAGCAAGAGACACCGTCGATGCAGTCGCAAACAGGACCATCAATCCGCTGATAAAGCTGAACTTTTTCATCTTCTGCAGCCACCATGGAGGGAGTTCACGTCCATATTAGCATGGCTCACGCGACGAAGGGGCACTTCTACCTTGCCAAGGGTAAGCCCCTAGTGATAACGAAATCTCCTCTTTAATCACCGTTGTAGGACCGGTTCAGCCCATGGTGGGCAGGAAGGTGCTGCAAGGAGCCTCAGTTGAACATGCAATTGCAAGACTCGAAAATGCCTGGCCTTGGTACCGTGAAATGGGAAGACGACGATTCCGATTTCGATTTGAACACAGAGCCGAGCAAAGACTTCGCCGAAATGCTCGAAGGCACGCCCGGCGGCGCCTCGATCCGTGAAGGTACGATCGTCAAAGGTCGCGTCGTCCGTCTAACCGACGACCAGGTGATCATCGACATCGGCCACAAGTCCGAAGGCGAAGTGCCGATCACCGAATTCATGGGCCCCGAAGGCATCAAAGTCAAAGTCGGCGAAGACGTCGAAGTCTACCTCGACACCTTCGAAGACAACGACGGCGAGCTCGTGCTGTCGCGTGAACGCGCCGAAATGCTGCGCGCCTGGGACAGAATCTCCGACGCTTACGAAAAAGACGAAACCGTCGAAGGCGTCATCATGGCCCGCGTCAAAGGCGGCCTCTCCGTCGACATCGGCGTCAAAGCCTTCCTGCCGGGCTCGCAAGTCGACCTCCGCCCGGTCAGGAACCTCGACAAGCTCATCGGCAACAAGCTCCAGTTCAAGATCATCAAGTTCAACAAAAAACGCGGCAACATCGTCCTTTCCCGCCGGATCCTCCTCGAAAGAGACCGCGAGAAGCTTCGTGCGACGACGCTCGAAAACCTTCAGGAAGGCGCCGTGCTCAAAGGGATCGTCAAGAACATCACCGACTACGGTGCGTTCATCGATCTCGGCGGCATCGACGGCCTGCTCCACATCACGGACATGTCCTGGGGCCGCATCAACCACCCGTCGCAGCTGTTCGAAGTCGGCCAGGAAATGGAAGTCAAAGTCCTTTCCTACGACGAACAACGCCAACGCGTTTCCTTGGGCTACAAGCAGCTCCAATCGGATCCGTGGACGGTCGCGGGCGACAAGTACCCGGTCGGTTTCCGCACGAAGGGCAAAGTCGTCAGTCTCACCGACTACGGTGCTTTCGTCGAGCTGGAGAACGGCATCGAAGGCCTGATCCACGTCAGCGAAATGTCGTGGTCCAAGCGCGTGCGTCATCCGTCGAAGATCGTGCAAGTCGGTGAAGAAGTCGAAGTCGTCGTCCTGGCGCTCGACCTCGAGAACCGCCGCATCTCGCTCGGCATGAAGCAGATCGAGCCGAATCCCTGGGAAATCGTCAAAGACAAGTACCAGATCGGCGACGTCATCCGCGGCAAGATCAGGAACATCACCGATTTCGGTATCTTCGTCGGCATCGAAGACGGCATCGACGGCTTGATCCACATCTCGGACATCAGCTGGACGGAACGCATCCGTCACCCCGGCGACCTGTTCAAGAAGGGCGACGAAGTCGAAGCCAAAGTTCTGCAAATCGACACCGAAGGCGAGAAGTTCTCGCTTGGCATCAAGCAGCTCGGCGAAGACCCGTTCGTCAAAGCGGCCCAGGCGTTCCGTCCGGGCACCAAGGGCAAAGGCAAAGTCACCAAAGTCACCGACTTCGGCGCCTTCGTCGAGATCGTCCCGGGTGTCGAAGGCATGGTTCACGTCTCGGAACTTTCCGACGAACAAGTCGCCAAGCCGGCTGACGTCGTGAAAGAAGGCGACGAGATCGAATTCATCGTTCTCGCAACCGACGCCGACGAACGCAAGTTCTCGCTCTCCCGCAAAGCGTTCCTGAAGAACCTCCAAGGCGACGCCCTGAAGGACTACATCGGAACGGTCGCGGAGCCCAAAACCGGACTGGCCGAAGCGTTCGCGAAAGCGAAGCAGCCGACCAAGAAGGAAGGCGAAGGCGAAGGCGAAGAGTAATCAGTTAGCAAGAGGACGGCCCGGGCGATCCGCCCGGGCCGTTTCTCTTTTTCTCGGGATTGAGCTACAATGCCGAGATCCTTGGAGA
>JAYVBB010000153.1:0-2361 GCA_043750715.1 Pseudomonadota bacterium
CGACCAGACCGGTCTGAAGTGCGGCCAAGACTACTTCCTGGCCTTTTCGCCCGAGCGCGAGGATCCGGGGAACAAGACCTACCACACGACCAACATCCCGAAGGTGGTCGGCGGCGTCGACGAGATCAGCGGCGACTTGTCGCAGCTCCTCTACGACCAGGTGATCGCCAGCACCGTCCGCGTCTCCTCCGCTCGCGCCGCCGAGGCGTCCAAGCTGACGGAGAACATTTTCCGCGCGATCAACATCGCTCTCGTGAACGAGCTCAAGGTCGTTTACGACAAGATGAACATCAACGTCTGGGAAGTGCTCGACGCCGCGTCGACCAAGCCCTTCGGCTTCATGCGCTTCAACCCGGGTCCGGGCTGGGGCGGCCACTGCATCCCGCTCGACCCGTTCTACCTCTCCTGGAAGGCTCGTGAGTTCGGCGTCTCGCCGAAATTCATCGAGCTCGCCGGCGAAGTGAACACCAACATGCCGCAGTATGTAGTGAACAAGCTGCAAGGCGGCCTGAACGACTCCGGCAAATCGGTGAAGAACTCCAAAGTTCTGATCTGCGGCCTGGCTTACAAGAAAGACGTAGACGACACGCGCGAAAGCCCGAGCTTCGAAGTCATGCACCTGCTGGAAGGCTTAGGCGCGAAAGTCTCCTACCATGACCCGCACGTTCCTTCGATCCTGCCGACGCGTCACTCGCCGGAGAAAGCCGGCCTGAAGTCCGTGGCTCTGACCCCGGATTCGATCGCGGGCTTCGACGCCGTCATGATCGTCACCGATCACACGACCGTCGACTACATGCAGATTGCCAAGCACGCGAAGATGATCGTCGACACCCGCGGCGTCTACGAGAAGTTCGCCAAGCTCGAAGGCCTGGCCGAGAAACTCGTCCGCGCCTAGCCGGCCGCGACCGCCGCGATGGTTCTGAAGATGATCTTCAGATCCATCGCGAAGGTGCGCTCGCGCGCGTAGGCCCGGTAGTATTCGAGCTTCTTCGGCAGGACTTCTTCGATGTAGGCCTTCTCGCGATCGGCGTGGCCGGCAAGCAGCGTCTCCTCGTCACGGAACTCGATCGAGGCCAGGTCCGTGATGCCCGGACGGACCGACAGGACGAGCGCGCGGTCGGCATCCGAGTAGCAACGCACGTACTTCGGCACTTCGGGTCGGGGGCCGACGATGCTCATATCGCCCGAGAGGACATTGAAGAGCTGCGGCAATTCGTCGAGCTTGGACTTCCGAAGGAAGCGGCCGACGGGCGTGATGCGCGGGTCGTCGCCCGCTGTTATCAGAAGGCCGCCCGGCGCCTGGTCGGTGCGCATCGAGCGGAACTTCAGGATCCGGAACGTCGAGCCGCCACGGCCGACGCGCTCCTGCCTGAAAAAGGCGGGCCCGGAGGAGGTCGCGCGGACTATTAAAGCCAGGACGACGAGAACGGGCGCGAGAAGGAGCAACGCAACGGCCGAGGAAAGAATGTCGAACGCGCGTTTAACCATTCGTCAGGTCAAAATCGACCGGACCGCGCCGATGACGCGCTCCTGGTCGGAATCTTTCATTTTCGTGTAGAGGGGGAGGCTCACGGCGTGCTCGTAGTTGGCCAGAGCGTTCGGGAAGTCTTCCGGCTTCAGTTTATAGCGGTCTCGCCAGTAGGGCTGCAGGTGCAGAGGGATGAAGTGCACGCTGCATCCGATGCCCAGGCCCGCCATCTTCTCGATGAACTCCTTGCGCGTGACCTTGACCTTCGCGTCGAGGCGAAGCACGTACAAGTGGTACGCGTGGGTCGACCCCGCCGGAGCGCTGGGCGGTAGCGTCAAGGGCAGGTCCTGCAGCGCGGCGTCGTACCTTTGAGCCATCGCATTCCGGCGGGTGTAAAAGGCGTTCGCCTTCTTCAGCTGATGGATGCCGAGGCTCGAAGCGACGTCGGTCAGGTTGTACTTGAAGCCCGGAGCGATGACTTCGTAGTACCAGGACGGTTCTTTCGAAGTGTAGCGGTCGAAGGCGTCCCGGCTGATGCCGTGCAGGCGCATGACTTTGCAGCGCTTGGCGATCTCGGCGTTACGGGTCACGACCATGCCGCCTTCGCCGGTCGCCAGCGTTTTGGTGGCGTAGAAGCTGAAGACTGTGACGTCGGACTGCAGCGTCCCGATCAGACGGTCTTTGTAGCGGGTCGGAAAGGAGTGGGCGGCGTCCTCGATCACCCTCAGGTTGTGCTTTTTCGCGATTGCGAGGATTTCGTCCATCTCGCAGCTCAGGCCCGCGAAGTGCACGGGAATGATCGCTTTGGTTTTGGGGGTGATGGCGCGTTCGAGCTTCTTCGGGTCGATGTTGAACGTCGCCGGATCGATGTCGACGAAGACCGGGTCGGCGCC
>JAYVBB010000154.1:0-1996 GCA_043750715.1 Pseudomonadota bacterium
GGTGGATTGCTTTCTACTGTTTTAGGTATGCTCAAATAATTTTAATCTGCATTAAGCGCTATATAAAAAAGGGGCTACGTGTCCGAGCACGACCTGCTCCGGTGCCTCTACGATTTCCGTGCCGTCGTCACGCAGGCCGCGGAAAACTACAAGCCGAGCTTGCTCGCGACTCACCTCTTCCACATGTGCAAGGCCTTCAATCGCTTCTACGTCGACGTGCCGGTGCTCAAAGCCGACTCGGAAGCCGCGCGCGGCGCCCGCCTCGCTTTGACCGCCGCCTTCTCCCGCACCCTCGGGGACGGCTTGTCGCTCCTCGGAATCACGCCCCCGGATCGGATGTAACAACCATGGTGAAGCCCGCCCCAAGCATTTGGTACGTCTGGCCTCTCCTTGCCATGCTGCCGTTCCTGATCGGGCCGCTGCTCGCTCACTTTCACGTCGTGGTGCCGATCAAGGGTTTCCTGACGTTCGCCGCCTCGGTCGTGCCCGCGCTGATCTCGCTGGTTCTCGGCGTCTACCTGGTGCTGTCGGGCAACGGAAGCAAAGGGCTCGTCTGCGTTCTCGTCGGCGCCGTGCCGATCGCCGCCGTCGCGGCGGGGATCGCCAACGGCCGGAAGTTTCCGCGCATCAACGACATCTCGACCAATCTCGACAATCCGCCTGCGCTCGTCGCGGCGGCGTCCGCCCCGGAAAACGCCGGCAAAGACCTCGCTTACCCCGAGGAATTCAAGCCCCTCGTCCGCGAAGGCTACCCCGACCTGATCGCGCTGCAGCTGGACGAGCCCGCCGAGCAGGCGTTCGCGCGGGTTAAAGCCGTCCTGGCGGGACACCCCGAATGGCTGGCGACGCGCACCGACGAACCCGCTCTGACGCTGGAGTTCTCGGAAACGGCGGGCCTTTTCCAGTTCACCGACGACGTCGTGATCCGAGTTCTGCCGATGGACCAGGCCTCTCAGATCGACGTCCGCTCGCGCTCCCGCGTCGGCAAGGGCGATTTTGGGGCGAACGCCGCCCGCATTCGGCGTATACTGGAAGCCATCCACAAGCCCTGAACCGTACGGGAGTGCCCCATGCGCCTCAGTCCCATGGTCCTAAGCCTCGCGTCGATCGTCGCGGCCTGCCAGACGACCGATCGC
This sequence comes from Pseudomonadota bacterium, assembly GCA_043750715.1. GTDB lineage: Bacteria > Bdellovibrionota_B > Oligoflexia > Oligoflexales > CAIYRB01 > CAIYRB01. The sequence goes on from JAYVBB010000154.1 coordinate 1,137, forward strand.
GGCACGCCCGCCGAAGCGACGGTGCCGGCGCCCAATGCGACGGCAGTGGCAAGCGCCGCACCCATAGCTGCGGAACCGCCGTCCCCGGAAGCCGCGCCGGCCGACTTCGCCCCCGCCGCAGAAGGCGACGCCAAGGACTGCACCCTCGACGTCGCTCTGTCCTGCAACGACACGGAAGTGGACGGTTGCCTGACGGGTCAGGCTACCGTCCACCGGTGCGTCAGTTTGAGCACGCCCTGAGCCGCATCATTTGCGGCTGACGAGGCGCTTGCCCAACGGCTGCGATTTGGTCAAATGCCTGACCGCGACGAACTGCGCATCGCCGATCTTCGCCCAGGTGCCGTCGACCGACACCGTGATCATGCTGCCGCGCGCCAGTCGTCCCACGATCGGGGCGTGCGCTTCGGCACGGCTCCGGACGTTGAGATTCTCGACGCGGACGAAGCGTGACACGCGGGTGAATTTGGCGGTCGACGCCGGTGCGGCGGCGCCTTTCTTGTCGGCCGGTTTCGCCGCCGACGTCGCGGCGGTCGCAGCCGGCGCAGGCGTGGCCGCCGGTTTGGCGACGGCGGCCGGCTTCGCCGCGCCCGTCTTGCCTGTCGCGACCTTCGCGGCTGACGCTTTCGCGACCGCCGTCTCGGCTTTCTCCGGCTCGGCCTTCGTCGCCGGCGTCGCGGGTTGAACCGGCTCTTCCCCCGTCTTCGGCTGGTCGTTGGCCCGCTGGATCACGCAGGCACTGGCTAGGAACATCAGCGAAACGACGAGGATCCGCGCTTTGAGCGCATGGAGTCTCTGATACATGGCAAACCCCCTCTAAAAGTTTGGGCCCGGTGACGGGTCCGACCACCCTTACGGCAGCC
>JAYVBB010000155.1:0-4965 GCA_043750715.1 Pseudomonadota bacterium
TGGCGACCGTCGAGGTTGCTTGCGCGTCGAAGAACACCAGGCCGATGGTTGGCAGCACGCCGACGATCAAGAGCATGGTCGCGGCCATGTACCAGTGGCGAGCCTTGCTCCGCCAGTAGACGAGGAGGAGCATCAAAGAGCCCGGCAGGACCCAGGTCACGAAGCCCCACCAGCGGCTGATCAGGTAGCTCGGCGAGCGGCCGTAATCGGGACCGATCAATACGGGCACGAAGACTTTGGAGAGGTAGAAGCTGATGGCGTCGACTGCCACCACGGGTTTGATCCAGAACGGCAGCTGCGCCGACAGGGCGGCGGTGTTCTGCGCGCCGATGGTCAGAATTACCTGTGGCAGCGCGAGAATGCTCCAAAGCGCGAGCGGCCAGGCGGGCGTTCGCGTGGCGATCAGCGACGTCTTTTTAGGCAGCAGACGCTCGAAGAGGTACGCAATGAGAGGCGTGACGACCGTCACCGGGCAAGTGAGGAGCGCCAGGATGAACGAGATCGTCGCGACGTAATAATGGCGGACGGGGCGCGCTTTGACGCGGACTTCCCGGGTTTGGGCGTAGACGAGGTACTGCCAGGTAGCAAGCAGCGCGAAGAACGAGCCGAGCACGAAAGAGAACGCCGAGACGTAAGCGACGGGCTCGACCTGGATCGGATGCAAGGCGAAGACGAGGCCGCCCATGAACGCGGCGCCGTTCCCCTGCAGCACGATGCTCAGGATCAGGAAAACCATCACCGCGTTGAGCAAATGGACGACGAGGCTCAGCATGTGGAACGTGCGGGGTTCGACGGTCGCGCTTTTGCTCAAAGCCTGCGTGATCGCCCAAGCGCTCGGCGTCACCGGCTCGAACGTTTCGCCTTGTCCGACTTTCCAGTCCTTGCGCAACCGTTCGACGAGAGGCGCCTGTTTGGCGGAGACATGGTCGACGACCGTCTGCTGATCGTTCCATACGAAGTCGGCTCGGCGGACACCGCCGAGCACCACCACACCGATGATCACGAGAACCAGGGAAAATATCAGTTTCTGCAAGGCCTTTGCTCCTCTACAGGGACACCAGAACGTCGGTTTTAAACCTCCTTACCATATATTGATCGCTGCGCGACCCGTCAAATGCTTGGTCGAAGGATTTCGGGGGCTTATGACGACCGGAGGTCATCCCTCCATCGACTCATGCTATCGACTGGTTTAGCCGAGCGCCGCCCCGCGCAGCGTGATCACGGCCGAGCGCGGCACACCGCGCTCCGGGTCGAGCTCGAAGCGGCTCGAGAGCTCCTTGAGCGACGGGCTGAACTCGCCCGGGTGCTGCACGGACAGGAACATCGTCTTGCCGTCGTCGGCGAAACTCGGACCGGTCAACTCCGCTTCCACGGGTGCCGACAGCACCCGCACCGGCTTGCCGGCGCCGGCGCCCGAAAGGGGCATGTGGTACAGGCCGTTGTTGCCGAACGCCGCGTACTCGCCCTTGTTGAGCTTGCTTCCCGAGACGTCGCAGGCGAACCAGAGGTCGCCGCGCGCGTCGAACACGAGGTTGTCCGGGCAGGCGAATCCGAGCTCGGCTCCGCCGGTGACCAGTGTCGACGATTTGAACTCCAGCGCCAGCGGGTCGGCCTTCGCTTCTTCCAGCTTCAGGATCGAGCCGTAGAAGTCGTTCTTCTTCAGATTGTTCGTGAGACTGACGACGATGTCGCCGGTCTTCGGGTGGACGTCGATGCCTTCGGGCCGGTTCAGCGTCGTACCGCCGACGATCTGCGCCGCTTCGCGCGTCGCGACCAGCAGCTCCGTCTGGGTTTTGAAGCGCTTTTTGAGCTCGGGATGGCTTTCGCGGTCGAGCGAGAGCCAGCGGCCGGCCTTGACGTCGGCGACGTAAAGAGTCCCGGCCTCGAGCGAGCCGGGCTTCGAGCCGATGAATTTGTAAAGGCACTGGTCGTTCGAGTCGTCACCCATGTAGGCGACGGGGCGGCCGTCTTTCGCGACGACGATGCGGGCTCCTTCATGGACGAAGCGGCCCATTGCCGTGAGTTTCCGCGCGGCGCCGGTCAGCGGATCGACCTCGACGACCCAGCCGTAGTGTTCGAGCGGCAGCGGGTAGAACTTCTCCCAGCCCGCTTCGCTGCCTTGGGCGTAGAAGCCTTCGTAGTTTTCTTCGCAGGTGAGGACCGTGTTCCAGGGCGTCCGTCCGCCGGAGCAATTCGCCAGCGTGCCGATGGCGGTCTTCGTGCCCGCGATCGGTTCCGGCGTGACTAGGGGAATGGGAGTCGTCGCGTCGAGGCGGCGGTTCAGCGGGTCGTCGAAGACCATCTGCCATGTGCCTTCGGCGTCCCGCTTCAGCTTGACCAGGCTGCCGCCGACGACCTTGCGCTCGAGGTCGATCTGGTCCTTGGTGCGCTTCTCGCCTTTGACGTAGCCGCTGATGAACAGGGGGGTGTAGAGCTCGTGGTTGACCCAGAGCACGCCTTCGTCTTTTCCCGTCGGGAAGAACGCGGTGTAGTCGTTATGGTCCCCGAAGCGGTCGCCCTTCTTGTTCATCAGGTCGCCCTGGCGGAGGATGACGTCGAACGAGAAGCCGGCGGCGACGCCGAGCTCGTCCTTCATCGTGGGGGTCAGGCCTTTCAGCACCGAAGGAGCTGCCCAAGCGGTGGCAGGCAACGACAGGAAAGCGGCGGAGCCGCCGAGAAATTCGAGGAACTCGCGACGGGACGGATGCATGGGTACCTTCAGACGGCTAATTTGAGTTTGATGGAGAACTTGCTGCCGACGCCGACGATGCTTTCCACGCCGACTTCGCCGCTCATGGCGGAGACCAGGTGCTTGACGATCGACAGGCCGAGGCCCGTGCCGCCGAGATCGCGCGAGCGGGCTTTGTCGACGCGGTAGAAGCGCTCGAAAATCCGGTCCAGGTGCTCGGCAGGTATGCCGATGCCTGTGTCTTCGACCTCGAGGCGCGCCCACTGCTGCTTCGCGGAAAGCGTGACCGTCATCCGACCGCCTTCCGGCGTGTACTTGATGGCGTTGGTCAGCAGGTTGTCGAGCACTTGAATGATCGCTTCCTTGTCGCCTGAAACGACGAGAGGCTGGGCTGGCGCGTTGACCCGCACCCTGAGGTGCTTGTGCTGGATCGCGTCTTCATATCGCGACAGTACGGAATGGACCAGCGGGTTCCACTCGACGGGCGAAAGTTTGAGGGAGTCCTCGCCGGCCTCGATGCGGGCCAGACTCAATAAGTCCTGCACCAGGTTCGACAGGCGGGCGGCGTTGCGGTCGATCTTTTCGAGGAAGCGGACACGGTTCTCGCCGTCGTTGATCGCGCCTTCGAGCAGCGTCTCGACGTACCCTTTGATCGACGTCAGCGGGGTCTTGATCTCATGAGAGACGTTGGCCACGAAATCGCGGCGCACGTTCTCGAGGCGGTGGAGCTCCGAAATCTTGTGTGTCAGCTCCGCGCCCAGACGGTTCAACGTGTCGCCGAGGCGGCCGAGCTCGTCGTGCGTCAGCGTGCGGACTTTGTGCTCGTACCGGCCGATCCGGAGGGACTCGGCGACGGCGACCATCTCGCGGATGGGAATCGTCACCCGGCGGGCGAGCGTCCAGCCGATGGCGAGGGCGACCATCATGCCTCCCAAGGCGGTGAGGGCGATCGTCCATTGCACCGCTGCGAGGTCGTTCTTGATCTTGTTGGTGTGGAGCGACACGCGCACGACGCCGAGGACGTCGCCGTTGCGTTCCTTTATGGCTTTCGCCAGGTAAAGCAGCGGCTCCTTGATCGTCGAGCTGATGCGCTCGGAGACGCCGAAAGGATTATGCAGCGCTTCCTGGACCTCGGGGCGCTGCCAGTGATTCTCCATGTCTTTCGGGTCGTGCTCGGAATCGTCGACGACGGTGCCGTCGCCCTTGATCAGCGTGATGCGCGTCGCCGTCGCGTCGCCCATCTGTTTGAACACGTCGGACGAGACGCGGCTCTGCCCGGAGAAGACCTCCCGGGCATTCGGGACCAGAAACTCGGCCTTCGCCTTGAGATTCTCCATCACGATGTCGCTGATGGTGCCGCGGACCTTGTAGAATACGAGCCAGCTGATGAGCAACGTGTTGCCGAGGAAGAGGAGGGCGAACGCGCCGTAGATCTTCCAGAAGAACGGCGAACGCACGACGCTCATTCGCGGCATTTATAGCCCACGCCCCGCACGGTGATGATGAAGTCGGCTTCGGTGCCGAACTTCTTGCGAATGGCGCGCACGTGCACGTCGACGTTGCGGTCGATGACGTACGCTTCGCCGCCGGTGATTTTCTCGAGCAGCTGCTCGCGCGTGAAGACGCGGCCCGGGCGCGAGGTCAGGGCCGAGAGCAGGCGATACTCCGCCAGGGTCAGAGCCAGCGGCTGCTCGTTCAGGAACACTTCGTGGCGATCCGGGTCGAGCGTGACGGGGCCGACCGAGCGGCGGCCGTTCTGCGTCTGGCTGGCTTGCGCCTGGGCGGCACGGGGACGCCGGAGCACGGCGCGGATCCGGGCGACCAGCTCCTTCGGGCTGAACGGCTTGGTGACGTAGTCGTCGGCGCCCATCTCGAGGCCGACCACGATGTCGCTCTCTTCGCCTTTGGCGGTGAGCATCACGATGGGCGTCCCGGCGAGGTTGGCGTCGGCGCGGAGCTTACGGCAGACAGACAGGCCGTCGAGGCCGGGCAGCATCAGGTCGAGCACGATCAGGTCGGGCTTGATTTGACCCGCCTGGCTCAGGCCGATCTCGCCGTCGGTCGAGACGTAAACTTTGTAGCCTTCCCTCTCGAGGTTGTACTGCACGAGCTCCGAGATGTCGGCGTCGTCTTCGATAAGTAGAATTTTCTCGTCAACCATGGGAAACGAAGCCTCCCATTTCTTGCGAGAGTCGGCGGCGGTGGTCACTTGAGTCATGGCGGTTACTCCTTATCAAGGCGTAGAAGCTCGAGCTATCCAAATCTTCCTGAAACGT
>JAYVBB010000156.1:0-11899 GCA_043750715.1 Pseudomonadota bacterium
ACCTGGCGCAGCTTCGGGCGCTGGTCGAGAAATCCGGCAACTGGGTCCAGCTGGCGAAAGCGCTGCAGAAGCAAGCCGACTTCGAGGACGAGAAGCATCGCAAGTACGTCCTGCTCGAGCAGCTGGGCGTCGTCTACTGGAAGAAGCTGAAGGATCTGGGACGCGCGCGCCTGACGTTCGTTTTTGCAATGAAAGTTGCGAAGGAGCCCGCCCGTCTCAAGCTGGTTCTGGCGAACATCGCTTTCGAGGCCGGCGACCAGGCGCAGGAGCGCAAGGCCCTCGTCGACTTCATCACCGATGCCGCCGTCGTTCAGGACGTCAAAGCGCTCAACAAGGCGGTCGAGCGGCTGATTCGTCTCGGCGAAGAAGCCGGTACCGTGCAGCGCCTGCTCACCATCCACATCGAAAGCGCGACCGCGGCAGGCAACGCCGAGCTCGCCGGCGCCGTATCGAACGTACTGCTCGATCACAACATCGCGACCAGCGAGCTCTACAAGACGTCCTTCAGGGCCGCCATTGCCCAGAAGCGCAACGAGCGAGCCGTCGAATTGTGGTGGCGTGGTCTGGCTTGCGTCTCGAACAAGTCGAAGGCCAAGTCTTATCTGATCGAGACCTCGGTGATTCTCGAGCGGGAGGACCGTAAGGAACTGCTCGTCGACTGCTACAAAGCGGCGGTCGAGAACAACGTCGGCGACCGCCTCGGGCCGAAGATCCATCACGAGATCCTCCTTCAGTACGGCGCCCTGCTGTTCGACATCGACTCGAAGCGTCGCAAGGCGCTGGCCGTCTACCGCCAAGCCTATGACGCCGATCCCGAAGACAATCGGACGTGGATGCCGCTCTACTTCCTGCTTCTCGAGTTCGGGACCCCCGAGCAGCGGCTGTTGCATCTGCGCGACGTCGTCCGCAAGCTGATCAACGATCCTCGTCCCCTCAAATCGTTCCCCATCACGATCGAGTCGCTGGGCGTCGAGCTGCAAGAGCTCGAGCAGCAGGTCGGCGACCACGTCGCTCCGGGCGTGGACTTGACCCTCGACGACGTCTCTGAAGTGTCTTTGCCCGCGATTCCCGCTGCTCCAGAGAACGAAGCTGACGATCCGGTAATGGAAATGCCGATTCCCATGACGCAAGTCGGCGGGGAAGCCATAGGCTTCAGCCTGGAGCCGGACATTCCACCTCCTCCCCTGGATGAAGGTCTCGGCTTCCGCCCGGATCTGAGGGTGGTTCCCGGACCCTCTGAGCCGGTTGCGATGCCGGATCTGCCGGCTCTCGGGACGTTCAGCGTCGACAACAGCGAAGAAAGCTCCGTCCTTGACCTAGGCCTCGAGGCCGCGGCGGGTCTGCCTCCGCTCGACTTTTCCGAGCCGCAACAACATGCCGAGCCGCAATCCGACGAGCCATATCTAGGAACGATGAATTTCGACGCCGATGGCGCCGGGGGTCTCTCCCTGGCGTTGGACCTGAGCGATTCGGCAGCACCGGATCTACCTCCCATGGAAGACCCGGTTGCCATGCCCGAGTCGGAAGAGCCCGCGTCGCTCTCGATGGATCTGTCATCCAGACCCGAAGCTCCGCTCTCCCTCGCCTCCGATTCGGAGTCTCCCGGCGCCGAGACGAGCATCATTCCTGATCTGCCACGCACGTCCCAGTTGTCGTCCTCGCAGAATTCTGTAATGGGAACGCCGGGCGGCGAAAATTCCGGCATCGGCACGACCAGCGGCGGCCCCGCCAACTTTGGCATCAACGCGGAGCCGCAGGACGACGTCGGCGATTGGCGCGCGGCCGTCATCAAAGGCGACTTCAACGCCGACTTCACTGCCCGCTTGATGAAGCAGGCCTTCGCCAGCGAGATCGAGAAGCACTTGGCGATTCAGTCGGTGGCGCTCGTCGCGGGCAACTGCGACCGGCTGAACAACTGGCACTGGCGCGTCTGGCGCAAGGCGGAAGAGTTCGGCTATCCGCTATCTGGCAAAGACCGTTTTCCGAGCGGCACCAGCCCGCAGATCCTGCACTCGGCCCTGCACAAGTTCGTGGTCGCCTCCGCTCCCTACCTCGTGCGCGCCTTCCGTGAACGGTTCACTTTGGACTACGTCGCCAAGCGTCTGGAAATGAACGTTTCGGCGATCGAGAAGCTGCGCAAGCCGATGCAGTGGTCGGAGGGTCTGCTGAAAGAGGTCGGATTCCACCTCTACGCCGATCGCATCACCCAGCGACGCTACCAGGCCTTCAACCTCCAGGGCCTCGGCAAGGAAGTTTTCTATGACGGCGGCTCACGCTCGCTCTATCTCGACGAGGCGTACTACCGGAAGATGCCGCCGAGCCATCTCTTCCACCGCATTCTCGGCATCCTCTGGTCCGTTCGGATCCACTACTTCGTGCCTCTGGCGCTCGACCCGAAGCGCCAGTTCATGCCGTTCCTGAGTGACGTGCACCAGCACTTCGGCGCGCAGGGCCTCTCCAAGATCAAAACGCGCCTAAAGGGCCGTTCGAGCATCAGCAAGCATCTGGCGAACATGGACACGCGTCAAATCCGCGTCATTCACGAGAAGATCGGCATGCCGACCGAAGACCAGGTCGTGCAGCTCTGGGGATCGATGCGGTCTCACATCTACAAGCTTTTGATGGCTGAGACGCTCGACGTCATCGGTGTCTTCGAGATGATGGTAGACCGCGATCTTCTGAAGAAGGACGCGCTCAAACACTCCCAGATCTACGAGCTGTCGCCGTTCTCTAAGTCTCTAGTAGAGTTCGTGACGAAGCTGAAGATTTAGCCTTAGGTTTCGCTTTTCCGGCGGCGACGGACGGGCCTTCCGAAAGAAGCAGGCCCTCCGCGAGCGCGGTGAATTCTTCCGACAACTTGTGGCGTGGCCGGAAGTAGACCAGAGGCACGTGCACCTGGTGGCTCTCGCGCATGACGATCGAAGACGAAAGGTACGGCGCCAGGACCGTGAAGCCCTTGCCGACGAGGGTGTCGATGGTTTCCTGCGGGAGCTTGGCTTGAGCTTGGAAGTGGTTGATCACCACGCCTTCGGCTTTGAGATTGGGCTGGTGGTCGGAGGCGACCTCTTCGATGACTTCCATCACCTGTTTCAACGCTTCCGCGCTGAAGGCGTCGCAGTCGAACGGAATCAGTACCCGGTCGGCCGCCATGAGCGCGCTCATGCTGTAGAAATTCAGCGCCGGGGGCGTGTCGAAGAAGACGTCGTCGATGCCTAGATCCGCGATCAGGCTGTCGACGGCGTCGCGGAGCTTGAAGATCTTGTAGCGGCCTTCGAGCTTCGGTTGCAGCTCGGAGAGCGAGCGTTCCGAGGGGATCACGTAGAGATTGTCGAAGGCCGTTTTGTAGACGGCTTCTTTCAGCGCGTCGCCGAAGATCTTGAAGCTCAGCGTGGACGTGAAGAAGTCGGCGACCGTGGTCGTGACTTCCTTGGCCAGGTTGCCGAGGAGGTACTGCGTCGTGTTAGCCTGCGAGTCGAGGTCGATGACCAGGACTTTGCGGCCGGCTTTCGAGAAAGCGGCGGCCAGGTTGCAGGTGATGGAGGTCTTGCCGACCCCGCCTTTTTGATTGAATATGACGCGTTTCATTACCCCCAGGATGAGGCCGGGGGCTTAGCGGGTCAAGTTAAAATCAGGCGGATTCGGCCGCACCGGCCGCTTCGCCTGCGTCGTCCTCGTCGAACAGCGTGCCGACGGTATGCTTCAGAATGCGCTGCAGGTCGAGGATGCCGCAGATCTTGTTGCCCTGCTTGCTCATGCTGCCGATGAACTCGGCGCCGGAGCCTTTGCCGGGCGGCACCTGGTTTTCGATCTCGGAGGGCAGCAGTGCCACGACGTACGTGATGCCGTCGACCAGTAGGCCGAACGTCACGCCCTCAAAGCGCGCAATGATGATGCGCGCGCTGCCAGTCGCGTCGCCGCGCGCAAAGCCCATCATCTTGCGGAGATTCAAGGCCGGCAGAATCGTGCCGCGGAGGTTGATGACTCCGTCGACGAATTCGGGCGAGTTGGGGACGAAGGTGATCGGGGTGAGCATGATGATCTCACGGACCGCCGATATGGGGAGCATGAATTCCTCGGTCCCGATGATCATGCCGATGAACTGTTCGCGTTCCTGAAAGTCCTCGTGCTTTTCTCCGTCGAGATCTCCGTGGATCGCAAAAATCGAGTTCTTCACGTCGGGAACCGGGCTGAAATTTTCTTCGTCTTCCCAACTCATGCCGCCTTGCTCCTGACCCGCGACCGGAAGCGGTCCTCGAGCTCTTGAATGTCCAGAACCAGGACGACTTCGCCGTTACCGAGCACCGCGCCGCCCGCCACGCAGGGCGTGTTCCGCATGACAGGGCCGAGCGATTTGATCACCATTTCCTGCTGGTTCAGCAGCTGGTCGACGACGATGCCGAAGCGACGGTCGCCCGAGCCGACGATGACGACGTAGAGGCGTTCCTTGCGGCGGTTGATGCGGCTTTGAGCCTGCAGTGCTTCAGCTGCGTCCTTCGGGCCCTTGTTGTTGTACCAGGACATCTGGTCTTTTTGCGACAGGCCGAGCGTTTCGTGGAGGTACATCAGCGGCAGGATCTTGTCGTGGCGTTTGATCACCTCGGCGTCGCCGACGTACTGGATCTCTTCCGGTTTGATGCGCACCGATTCGACGACGGTCGACAGCGGAATGGCGAAGCATTCGCCCGACGACTCGACCAGCAGGCTTTGCATGATTGCAAGAGTCAGCGGCAACCGAATCGTCGTCGTGGTGCCTTTGCCTGGCTCCGAGTCGATGTCGATCAGGCCTTTGAGCTTCGAGATTTGCTTTCTCACGACGTCCATGCCGACGCCGCGCCCGGAGATGTTGGTGACTTTTTCCGCCGTGGAGAAGCCCGGCTCGAAGATCAGGTTCAAGATGTCGCGCTTCGACAGCACGGCGTCTTCCGCGATGAGGCCTTTTTCGATGGCTTTCTTGCGGATGATGTCGACCGGGATGCCTTTGCCGTCGTCCTGGATCGTGATGATGATATGGTTGCCCTCTTGGCGGGCAGACAACATGATCTGGCCTGTGCGGCGTTTGCCGGCGGCGGCGCGGACGTCGGGCATCTCGATGCCGTGGTCGACGGAGTTGCGTATCAGGTGAATGAGCGGATCGCCGATCTGCTCGACGAGAGTCTTGTCGAGCTCGGTCGCTTCGCCGTCGAGGTAGAGTTCGATTTCCTTGTCGAGCTGGCGGGAGAGATCACGCACGACGCGGGTGAACTTGTTGAAGGCGTTGCCGATCGGCACCATTCGGATCTTCATGATCATTTCGTAGATTTCGCTCATGTGCCGACCGAACAGCTGCACCGTCTCCGAGAGATTGCCCGCGACTTTGGGTTGCGGCAACGTGGTGCGGATGTCCTCTTCGATCGAGGCAAAGCGCGTCCGGTCGATGACCAGCTCGCCGACCAGGTTGACGAGGGCGTCGAGGCGTTCGAGATCGACGCGGATCGTCGAGTTGGCTTCGTTCTTTTTCTTGTCCGGGGGAGCGGCGCCGTGATCGTCGCCTCCGCCCGCCGTCGCGCCCGCCACCGGAGCGGAGCTGGAGACCGGAGCCGAGGCCGTCACCGTGGGGGCGGCGGCAATCGAGCCTTTCACGTATTTGCCTTTGGCCGCAAGCCCGAGCGCTTTTACGATCGGTACGGTTTTGACGCCCTTGGCTTTGCCTTCTTTTGCTGCGCCCATGAGCGCGCGGAGAACGTCCAGGCCTTGGAACACGACGTCGATGACATTGGAATCGGGGACGAGGATGCCTTTGCGCACCTGGTCGAAGAGATTCTCCATCCGGTGCATGACGCGTTCCATCGCCTTGAACCCGAACATGCCGGCCGCCCCTTTGAGGGTGTGCGCGGCGCGGAAGATGCTTTCGATGGTTTCGCGGTCCTTCGGATTCTGTTCTAGACCGAGAATCAGCGCGTCCAGCTGCTCCATCAGGTCGTCGGCGTTGGTCGCGAAATCGTTCATCATGTCCGGATCAGAGGCGAAGTCGTTTTTCGACAGCTCCTCGATCTCGGCCAGCACTTCGCCGTCTTCGTCGACTTCAGGAGCGCCGTGTGCCACGGCAACCGGGGCGCGGGCCGGAGCGGCCGCCACGGGAGAGAGCGTTGCAGCGTCGTCGCCGACGTCCCCACCCATACTGCGGAGCAAGGCCATGGCTTCGTCGTCGGCGCTCATTTCCAGTTGGGGAGCCGAAGCGGCGGGAGCTGCGGCAGGGGTGATCGGAGCGTCCATCATGGCGAGGAGCTTCCGGGCTTCGTCGTCGCTCATTTCGCCGTCGGCGTCCGCGGCGGGCTCGGTTGCGAGCGGAGCGTCCATCATCGCCAGGAGTTTCCGGGCTTCATCGTCGCTCATTTCGGCGCCGGAGTCGGGCACAGGCGCCGCTTCGACCGGAGAGTCCATGTCGGCGAGGGGCATCCGGGCTTCCTCGTCGCTCATCTCGGCATCGGCGGCCGCAGGGTGGGTCGGCGTCGCATCGAGGTCGTCGTCCATGGCAAGGGAGTCGGCGACCGATTTGCCGGTGCCGCTGATTTTGATGTCGGGCATGTCGCCCGCGCCTTCCATGGCGAGGAGGGCCATGGCGTCTTCGTCGCTGATCTCTTCGGTCACTTCACTCTTCTTGACCGGTGCAAGCAGAGGATCGTCTTCCGCGCCGGTCCAGGCCGCGACCATACGCAGGAGCTCCTGCGCTTCCGTCACGAGAGTCGCCAGGTCTCCCGCTTCCCGGTCGTCTGCCGGTAAAACGGCAAGCTCTGCCAGCCGCTTTTGCAGCTTCGGCAGAACTTCTTTGACCAGCGATTCAAACGCTGCGCTTGTCAGAGCATCCATGCTCATGAGCGCGGGTGTCCTTCTTTAGGAAGCCTTAGGCAGCGCGCCTTCGGCGAACAGGAAATAGCTTTCTTCGAGGGCGTCGAATTCGAGCGCCTTGCTGCACTTCTCGCACTTGAACTCCGGAGCCTGCTTGTTCTGGAGTTGTTCGAGGTTCGCCGAGACGACGATCAGGCGATTCACTTCGCCGCCGCACTGGCAGTAGTACGGAGCAAAAAACGATTCGACCTGGCCCTTGCCCAAGGAGTCCGGAACCATGTTGATCTGGTCGATCATGGTCACCGAGCATTTGGTGAATTTCAGGTTGCCGAGCTCCCCGATGTCGCGGATGAGATAGATCCATTCGCGAATACCGCAGGAGTTGAAGTTGTTGATCTCTTCGAGGACGAACGTGACGTTCGCCTTCTTGATCCGCGGCACTTCCTTTTGACGGAAGTGTTCGTCGACGTCCCCGACGAAGCGGTAGACGACTTCGTTGGCCGTTTGTTTGATTTCGATCGACAGGTTGCCGAACTCAATCGTGTCGGACATGACGGGCTCCCAAAATGCCTCGGACTTTCAGGATCTTGATCCGTCCTACTTTTCGGCTGGCCCCAGCGGAACTTTAGGCCTTCGGCGTGTTTACCGGGGTAAACCCGACGATACCGTTAGGGTTTCTCGACAAGTGGCAGGGGGGTCCGGGCGGCTCCCAAAGCCACTGCCAGGGCCAGCCTGCCGGCTAGGCCCATGCTGTCGGTCGAGACGAAGGCGGGGTCGTCGCCGGCTTTGTGCCAGCGTGACAGGTCGTTGAAATCGATCAGGTCGATGCCTGCGACGTCGAGCTTTCGGTAGGCGACGTGGTCGTCTTCGATCGGATTGGCGTTCGCTCCGTATTGGCCGGCCATGCCCAGGTCGTTTGCGGCGGCTACCGCCATGTCGATCAGGAGCTGGCTCGAGAAGGCGTCGCGCGTGATCACCAGCTCGGGCGAGCCGATCATATCCATTAAGATGATCGCGGCGACTGGCTTGCCGCCGAGGTCGGCAGGAAGGCAGCGGGCGGACTTCCCTTCGTACGTGCAGGTCGTCAGGCGTCCAGCGCCGTGACGGCTGCCGTAGGTGTTGTCGACGATCTTCGCGGGATGGACCTTTTCTCCGTCCGTCCAGTTGGCGAGGATCGCTTCCTCGCCGTCGAACCAGACGCCGGCGACGTCGCAGGCAAGCTCACCTTTGGCGGCTTCTGCTTTGCTCTTGAGGTACGTCAACTGCTGCATTAGGACGACGGTCGACGACCCGCTGTCGTTGGCTCCGAGGTAGTCGGTGCCGGCGACGGTCTTGCTGTCGTAGTGCGAAGCAAGCAATACGACGCACGGCGGATCCGTCACGACGCCGGCGAAGGCGTAGAGATTGGTTCCGCTTTTCATCACCGTATCCTGCACGGGTCCGCTCGCCGTCAACGACTCGGGATTCGGCGTCAGCGAAGAAAATACTTCGCGGTAAGTCGTGAGGCCTTTGGCCTTCATCGCACTTTCGAGGAACGCGAGCACTTCCTGCTGGCGGGCCGAGCCGAAAGGGTGAGCCGCTTCCGCGACCTCGGCGAGGTCGAGGTTGGCCTGCGGGACGTTCAACGTGAAGTCCTTGGCTACCTGACTCAGCGAGAAGCCGTCGCCGCCGCCGCCGTCGCTACCCTTGCGCGAACAAACGCACGAAAGCGTCGACGCGGCTAGAATCAGCAAGAGGGCGGAAGGGCGTCTCAACGACGGCGATCCCAAGAATACAGAGCGCCGTCGCCGAGCTCTTCCTCGATGCGCAGCAGCTGGTTGTATTTGCAGATGCGATCCGTGCGCGAGGCCGAGCCGGTCTTGATCTGGCCGCAGCCGGTCGCCACCGCCAGGTCGGCGATCGTGGTGTCTTCCGTTTCGCCCGAGCGGTGCGAGATGATCGCCGTGAAGCCGGCCGACCGCGCCATCGTCACCGCTTCCAGAGTTTCCGTCAGCGTGCCGATCTGGTTGAGCTTGATCAGAATGGAGTTGGCGGCTTTCTTTTCGATGCCGTCCTTCAGGCGCTTCGGGTTGGTCACGAAGAGGTCGTCGCCGACGATCTGCACTTTGTCTCCGACGGCTTTCGTCAGATTGATGAAGCCTTGCCAGTCGTGCTCGTCCAAGCCGTCCTCGATGGAAACGATGGGATAGTTCTTCGTCAAGCCTTCGAGGAATTTCACCATTGCGGCGGAATCGATCGTCTTGCCTTCGCCTTCGAGGACGTACTTGCCGTCCTTGCAGAAGGACGAGGCGGCGACGTCGAGAGCCAGCGCGATGTCTTTGCCTGGCGTGAAGCCGGCTTCCTGGATCGCCTTCATGATGATGTCGAGGGCTTCCGCGTTCGACTTCAGGTCGGGCGCGAAGCCGCCTTCGTCGCCGACGGCGGTGTTCATTTTTCTGCCTTTGAGGACTTTCTTCAGGGCGTGGAACACTTCCGTGCCCCAGCGGAGGCCTTCGCGGAAGCTGGGCGCACCGATCGGCACGACCATGAATTCCTGGAAGTCGACGTTGTTGTCGGCGTGCGCGCCGCCGTTGATGATGTTCATCAAGGGGACCGGCAGCCGCGTCGCGTAGGTACCGCCTAGGTAACGGTACAGCGGCAAGCCGCTCATTTCGGCTCCGGCCTTGGCGGCCGCGAGCGACACGCCGAGAATGGCGTTGGCTCCGAGGTTGCTTTTATTTTCCGTTCCGTCGAGTTCGATCAGCAGCCGGTCGATCTCGACCTGTTCCGCGACGTCGAGTCCGATGACGCGCGGCGCGATCTTTTCCTTCACGTTGCGGACAGCCGAGAGGACGCCTTTGCCGCCGTAACGCGCGCCGTCTCCGTCGCGTAGTTCGCAAGCTTCGAATTCGCCGGTCGAGGCGCCGGACGGAACCGCGGCGCGGCCGAGGTAGCCGCTTTCCGTGATGACTTCGACTTCGACGGTCGGATTGCCGCGCGAGTCGAGAATTTCCCTCGCGTTGACGTGCGAAATGGCGCTCATCGGATCTCCTCCTAAGGAAAGGAGTTTTGTAGACCGGTTTGGCGGACGGCACAAGGCTTTTGGGGTCAGGCATGTGCCTGACCCCAAACCCCCAAACCCAGGGGGCTAAGGGAATTTGCGCATTACGACGACGTCGGCGGAGGCCTTGACCTTGAACGTGCCGGAGAGCAGCGGGCGACCGTCGGCCGACAAGGCGAGGGTCCAGATTCCCTCTTCCATGGGCTCCGTCGCCGAGTGGAAGACCTCGGTCTGGGACCAGTCTTTGTCGTACTCGAAGTGGAAGCGGCGGACTTGGCCGCTCGGCGAAGTCCATTCGTAGTCGACCTTCTGGTTCTTCGGAAAGGCCACGCCGTAAGTCCAGGCTTCCATTTCTTCGTTGGGATTGATGACGGCGAGTTCCTTGAACTTGCCGTCCTTGGCCTTGGTCCCGAAGACTAGGCGCTTGGGCCCATATGACTGCACCTCGTCGGGCCTGAGCTGAATGCCGCCCGCTTTGCGAAAGCCTTTCAAGCGCGCGACGTAGTCGTCGTTGGTCTTGATGTACCAGGAAGCGACGAGCTGGGAGTAAGCCTGGACCTGGTCGCGATGATCGTTCGCCAGATTGGTCTGCTCGGTACCGTCCACTTCCAAATCGAAGAGTTCGGCGTTCTTGCCCCCGACTTTATCGATCGCGAATTTCCAGCGACCGTCGCGGAGACCCCAGCGTTCCGGAAAAGCGTTCTTGTGGAAGAAGACGAGTCGCTCTTCGTAAGACGGGTCGAAGAGATTCTGACCGGCGAAATCCCGCGGTACGTCGTTGACGTACCCGAGGATCGTCGGCGCCACGTCGCCGAGTGCGCCGATACGCGAGACTGAAAGCGGACCGCTCCGCACCAGCGGGTCGATCACCATCAGGAAGTTCCGGACATTTTCCTCGTAGATGTGATTCTTGTGAGTCAGGTTTTGCGGATGTACGTCGCCGAACGCTTGGCCATGGTCCCCGACGATGAAGACCAGGGTGTCGTCGAGGTGGCCGGAGGCCGCCAGATCCGCGAGCAACTGACTGATGGCGTGGTCGAGAAATGCCAGCGCGTTCGCGTAGCGGTGCTTGCGGTCCTCGTCGCGGGGCGCAGGGCCTTTGAAGTCGTCAGGAATGCTGTAAGGATGATGAGTGGCGCTCGTGAGGACGTGCAGAAAGAAGGGTGGCCGCGCGGATTTCGCCCAGACTCCGGCTCGACGCATGACTTCGCGCTCGTCGACACCCCAGGAGTTGACCTTGAACTGCTTCTTTTCGCCCTCCGTCCAGCGGTCGGGATAGTTCCGGACGTCGTACGGCAGCTGGTCGTAAAATCCGCCGAGATTCTCTGCTTCCATGAGCGCGGCACTGAACAGCCCCGCCGAGTAGCCCGCGGTTTTGAGCTCCGACACGATCGTCGGTCCCGTGTAAGGGAACGAGAGCTCTTCGAAGACGCTACCCCAGGTGATCGTCCGGCCGCCGGTACTGAGCGGGGTGTGCGAGCGGACGGTGCCGGGGAACGTATTGTAGAGGAGGGGAAAGGTCGTCATCTGCGCCACGTGCCGCGCCAGCCCGGGAGTGCGCTCGGGACTCGGGCGGCCGTTCGTCAGCATCTGCTCCGAGCCGACCGATTCCATGACGATCAGGACGACGTTGGGTTTTTTTGCCGCGGTCTTCCAGCGAGCCGGCTCGGGCTGCCACGCATCGGGAGGGATGCCAAGGACGGTGGGCTTGCCGTAACGAAGCGATTCCAGATCCTGGACCAGCTCGACGGGAGGGCTGTCGTGCCGGAGCGGAACGGCGATGCTGCGCACGAGCGATACCACCGGATGGAAGTTGAGGTTGCTCAGGCGCGCGGTCCGGCTGAAATGCCACGTGACGCCGCCGTAGGCGAGCAGAGCCGTGACTAAGACTCCAAGCATCTTCTTTCCGCGCGGGGACAGCGCGTCGCCTTGCGGCTGCCCGAGCCGGCGAAACAGCACAGCGCTCAAGATCAAGGCGACCGTGACGTTGACAAAGAACAGCGGGCGCAGCTCGAAGAGGATGGAATCCTTGAA
>JAYVBB010000157.1:0-2754 GCA_043750715.1 Pseudomonadota bacterium
CTCTCACTCCGCTGGGCGGCGCAGCCCGCCGGCGTAACATTCCCACCGTCGTCAGCGCCGAGCCCGACTCGACGCGACGCATCCGGGGACTCTCGAGCGGCCGACCCAACAAGATGCTGCCCGACAACGCCCGCCAACCGGGCCAACAGCATCATCAGGGCGGCGGCGGCAACCAGCGCAACAAGGGCCTCATGTCCTGGCGCGAAGCCCTGAAACAGGTCGGCCACGCCCAACGCGAGTTCGCCGACCAACGCCAAAATGTCGTGCTCCGCGCCGACACGCACTTCGTCGTCGACGTGCAGTCCACGGCCCGCTCGGGCCTGCTCACCGTGCAGATCTTCCGCCCGACGAGCGACAAGGAAGCGCCGCAGCTGGTCGCCGCCCAGGTCGACCCGCGCGCGCTGGAAAACCTGCCGGAAGGCGCCGACAAGGACATCCTCAGCCACTTCTTCGGCGCCGCGACGAGCGGGATCGTCCGGGCCGGCCAGTGGGGGGAAGAAGTGACGGCGCTGCGCCTTCGCGGCAACTCCTTCACCATCGCCGACGCCCTGCGCCCGTCGCTGCTCGCTCAGATGGCCAAGACCGGCCGCTTCGGCTGGCTCGAAGGAGAGAATCAGCAGGACGACGAGCTCGTGCTGCACGACCTCGCCCAGTTCCGCAGAATCGCCATCGACGACGGCGAGCCCTTCCGCTTCGCCATCTCGGTGCAGACGGACCCGCAGCGTCAAAGCTGGGTGCTGCGCGGCGAGTTCCGCCGCGGCGACGAAGTCGTGAAGCTCCCCGACACCCTCGCCGACTTCGGCGACGGCCAGCTGGTCTTCAAAGACAGGGTCGCGCGCCTCGCCGCGACCGACGCCAACATTTCCGGTTGGCTGAAAGTGCTGCGCCAAACGCCGGCCTTCGAAGTGAACCGCGCCGACCAGGCGATGTTCATGCGCACGTTCGCCGCGCTTCCCGGCGCGCCGCAGCTCGACCTGCCGCAGGACGCTTCCTGGAAAGTCATGGCCGGCGAGCCCAAACCCAAGCTCATCATCCACGCGCCGAATCCCGACATGCCGATGGTGCTGACGGCCAGCCACGAGTTCGAATACGAAGTGCCGCCGCAGACCGAAGCCGAAGCCCCCGCTCCGGCACCGGCTCCGCCCCCCAAAGCCGTCGACGACTCGGCGCCCGAGCCGGGCAACGAAAAAGTGCCCGCGGAGGCCCAGGGTCGCGGCAGACGCGGCCGCGGCAGAGGCAACCAGCAGCCGCAACGCGTGCCCGAGGCGCAGCCGGGCAAGTCGCGCACGGTCGTCCAGCGCAACAAGCCGAGGGAAGAAGAACGCATCCGCGAGCTCAACGACCACCCGGGGATCCAGCCGATCGCCGGCCGGATCGGCACCGGCGCCGACGTCTTCGTCGACCCGACCAAACTCGGGGAAATCATATCGTCTCTCTCCAACATGGGCTGGATCATCGAAGCGGAAGGTCAGAAGCTCCGCGTCGGCAAGAGCTTCCAGATCGACGTCACGTCATCCTCCGGGATGGACTGGCTCGACATCAAAGCGATGTTCGAGTTCGACGGCGGAGTCAAAGTCTCTTTGCCCAAACTCATCGACGCCATGAAGAGCGGCTCGGACCGCGTCGTCCTGAGCGACGGCTCGGTCGGCCTGATGCCGCAAGCCTGGATGCAGAAACTCGCCCCGGTGCTCGGTATCGGAGCGAAAGAAGGCGAAGACGCGCTCCGCTTCCACGGCAGCCAGGCCGCCTTCCTCGACGTGCTCGTCCAGGAAGCCGAATCGGCGCGCCTGGACAAACCCTTCGCCGAGTTCCGCGAGAAGCTCCAAGCCTTCTCGGGCGTCACCACCTCGACTCCTGGCAAAGGCTTCGTCGGCGAGCTCCGCCCTTATCAGTGTCAGGGTCTCGGTTGGCTCGAATTCCTCGACGAATTCGCACTCGGCGGATGTCTGGCCGACGACATGGGTCTCGGTAAGACCGTCCAGGTGCTGGCGCACCTCGAGAAGCGCCGCGCCGCGGCGAAGAAAGCCAAGAAAAAAGCGCGTCCGAGCCTGATCGTCGCGCCGACCTCCTTGATCTACAACTGGTGCGACGAAGCGAAGAAGTTCACGCCGGACCTCAAGGTCTGCTCCCACCGCGGCGCCTCGCGCGACCGCGAAATGGACGATCTGGCGAAGTTCGACCTGGTCGTCACATCGTACGGTACGATGCGTTCGGACATTCAGATGCTGGCCGCGGGCGACTTCGACTACGTCGTCCTCGACGAAGCCCAGGCGATCAAAAACGAAGGCACGCAAGTCGCGCAAGCGGCGCGCACGTTCAAATGCCACCGCCGCCTCGCGATGTCGGGCACGCCGGTGGAGAACCGCCTGAGCGAGCTGGCCTCGCTCTTCCGGTTTCTGAATCCGGGCATGCTCGAAGGTTCGGAAGGCCTGACGGATCTGTTCACCGGAGCGAGCAAAGCGCTGCCTGGTCGCCTGGAAGCCCTGTCGAAAATGCTCCGTCCGTTCATCCTGAGAAGGACGAAGGAGCAGGTGCTGCCGGAGCTTCCGGGCAAGACGGAGAACACGATCTACTGCGAGCTCGAGGACGACCAGAAGAAGGAGTACGAGGAGCTTTCCGCGTACTACCGCGCCTCGCTCGCGAAGAAGGTCAAGTCCGACGGCATAGGCAAGACGCGGATGCACGTCCTCGAAGCGCTCTTGCGCCTCAGGCAGCTGGCGTGCCACCCCGGCCTGATCGACAAGAAGCGCGTCA
>JAYVBB010000158.1:0-3086 GCA_043750715.1 Pseudomonadota bacterium
AAGTCACCAGCCTCATCCGCCGCCACAAGTTCGAGCACTACCGCCTCGCCAACCAGGCGACGGGCGTTCCTTACGACCAGTGCCTCGCCGTCCTCGGTCTCTGACTGTTTCCTCGCCAGAATTGGCAAATCCGCAACTTCCACTCCCATCAGCCCTCGCATTGCTCCGGTAGCCTCGGAGTCAATGCGAGGGCTCGTCCTTCCGATGAGTGGAAATGATCGAAGAGAAGCAACTGACTCGATGGGCTCTAGTCTTCCGGGATCCGGAGGCGGAGGCGGCGTTCGAGCGGCACCACATCGAGCACCACGGCAGCATCGTGCGGACCTCGCTGAGGATCAGCATCGTTTTGGTCCTTGTCTTCTTCGGCATGCAAAGCATTTTCGCGCCGGAGCTTTATCTGACCGTCAAGATGATCTCATCGGTGACGGCGATCGTCGTTGGACTCGTCGTCGCCAGCCTCCACGTAACAAAAGTGATGAAGATGCACGCCGACTTGCCGGTCATCTTCGTCCTCTTCGTCGGCGGCATCTTGTTTTCGACGCGGGAATTCCCGCTGGAAAGGCGGATGCTCACCTACGGCTTCTTCCTAGCCTGCGTCGCGGTGAACGCAGCTCTGCCGTACGGTTGGCGCCCAAAGATCCTGACGAACCTGGCGACCATCGTCGCGTTCCTGACCCTCTCCGACGTCGACGGAATCTTCACTCCACAGGCCCTTCGGCAGATCTCGATCCAATTCGTCGCGGTGGCGATCATTTCGAGCTTCCTCGGCTACGTTTTGGAGCGCATGATCAAGCTCCAGGTGCTTTGGAAGGCGCTGGCGCAGAAGGAACGGGCGAAAAGCGACGAGCTTCTGAAAACCATCCTGCCGGACGCCATCGCCGAGCGCCTCATCCAGGGCGAGCGGGCGATCGTGGACAACCACCCGGCAGTCACCGTCATTTTCGCCGACGTCGTGGGCTTCACCAAGCTGGCGGCGACCCGCTCGGCGGCGGAGACGGCCGGAATTCTTAACGACGTCTTTCAACGCTTCGACGTCGTCGCCCGCCAGAGCGGCGTCGAAAAAGTGAAAACCATCGGCGACGCCTACATGGCGGTCGCCGGGGCGCCGCTGTCCCGTTCCGACCATGCGGAGCTGGCCGCGAACATGGCGCTCGAAATGCGCGAAGCGCTGGTTCGCTACCGCGCCATGTCGGGCTTCGACCTCGAGATCCGGATCGGCATGCACTCCGGGGCCGTCGCCGCCGGCATCATAGGCAAGACTCGTTTTCTCTACGACTTCTGGGGCGACACCGTGAACATGGCGAGCCGGATGGAGTCGACGGGGCTGTCCGGCCAAATCCAAGTCAGCGCGACTACCGCCGCCCTCCTAAAAGACTCCTACGAGATGACGCCGCGTCAGGGCGTCGCGATCAAAGGCAAAGGCACGCTCGACACCTTCATCCTCGTCAGGCCGGTCATTCGAAAACCGGCCGCTTGAACGTCACGCTCTCAGCGAGCTCCGGCAGGTGGACCCAGCCTTCGCCTTCCACGTAGCCCTTGGGCCGCTTGCCCGTCAGGCCGATATGACGCAACGCGCCGACCCAGGCCGCGATCAGGGCGTGGAACGTCTCGACGGTCTGCACCGTGTCGTCCACTTCGTCCACGTCGTCCGCGATCCAGCCCCGGTCGACCATGCGCTCTAAGACCTGGTGACGGCGCTCGAGGCCTTCCTCGAAGTTACGGTAGGAGAGTTTGACCTGCGGCGGCAGCTTCAGCGCGACGGCCATGCGCTCGAGGGTATTGGCGATGGACGTTTCCTGCAGCTCGATCGAAGGATCCAAAGCGTTGAGCCGTCGCTGCAGCGTGCGCGCGCGGGTGACGAGCGGCGCGAGGTTCGAGCTGTACGACGGTTCCAGCCGCTCGGCGCGCGGGGTTTCGAGCTGCAGCACGTCCCACAGCCTTTGGCTTTGCGGGTTGACGGGACGAGCCTTGCGCGCGCCGCGACGCCTGACTTTGCTGCTTATGGCGAGCATGTAGGCGACGGAGACGTCGTCGCACTGCATCGCACCCGGACAGACGGGACGCTGGCAGGAAACACACGGCGGCACCGTCAGCGGGCAATCGACGAACACCTGCGCATAGGGGCCGGTCCGCGTCAGGATCTCGACCAGACGTTCGTCGGAGAAGAGGCCGCCGTAGGATCCGATGCGGTCGTAGACGGTTTCGATGCGCAGCGGCGCCATGCCTGGACGCCCGCGCAGAACGACCAACGCCGTTTTGTTGGCGTTGGGCCCCGCCAGGTGCAGACCGGCAAACGCGGGCTCGCCCGCGGTGCGGCCGCTCGTGATGTCGTACTCGTCTTGCATCGGAAGACTCGCTGGTTCTTCCGAAGTATAGCCCGCCCGCCCCGCGTGGCGAGCCCGCAAAATGTGAGCCAACCGTTCAGCGCGCCCCTATCATTCCCAAACGGAGAGGATCGACCAGGCGGACGGCGTGCCATTTTGCGAGGTGCCGCCGACGAAGAAGTGGCCAAGATAGCTCACCGCCAAGGAATAAGAGGCCGACTCGTCCGGTCGAGACGTCGATCTGGTTCGGAATCACGTGCCAGTCGGCCGCTTCACCGACGTCCAGCTTGGCGATGCCGCTCGTTCCCCAAGTCGAGAAGGCGGTGCCGTTGCTGGTTTCGAAGCGGTCGTTGTCTGCGCCGAGGTTGACGACGAGCTTGCCGCTGGCGCCCCAGGCCATGTCGAGGCCCGTGCCGTCCGCGGTGATCATGGAGACAAGGGTATCGAATACCCCCATTGAAACGAACGCATCGCCACCAACGTAGATGTTGTTCAGGGAATCGCGGGCGAAGCCGTCCACGTTGGAGCCGGAGCCGACGTTCACCCAGACGATACCGGTCGAGTTGTACGACGGGTCGAGCGCGCCGGCGGCGGTGACTTTGAGGATCATCGCCATCGGCACGTCGGCCGCGACGACGTAGCCGGAACCGTCGGGATTCAGCAAAGCGCCGCTGAGCTGCGCGTTCGGATGACCCCCGTCGTTCTTGAAGTAGCCGCCCGTGCCGTAGCTCGTGTCGAGCGAACCGTTGGAGTTGAGGCGGA
>JAYVBB010000159.1:0-3228 GCA_043750715.1 Pseudomonadota bacterium
CCTTTTTCAGGTCGAGGACCTCATCGCCGATCCGGAGCTTGAAGGTGTTGCCGCGGTATTCGGCGGGCACTTTTACCTGCCACGGGCCGTATTCCTCGAAGTCGTCTTTCTTGGCCTTGACGGGCGGCGGCGCGACCTTCGTCGGCGCAGCCTCGACTTTCGGCGGCGCGGGATTGTCCTCGTCGCCCTTCGTGATCTCGGTGCTCTGGTCGTCCGGATCGGCCGCCTCGAATTCAGCAGCGAATCCCGGAACGCCCACGAGCAAGCCCCATAGGGCGAATGCCGCGGTCCGGTAACTCATGGAAATGTCCTTTTTTTGCTGGCGCTCAGGTTGATGATAGCACCTGACTGTTAGACGAAGCTGGTTGAAAGTTGCCTCATTATAGAATGGACAAAGCTATTTTGTTAATCATATTAAGGCCTAGTCCTTCATGCGGAGAGAACCATGGCAAACCGTTTCATCGTCGCGATCGACCAGGGCACGACCGGCAGCACGGTCATGGTCATCGACGTCAGCAGTCCGGGCGAGTCCACCGTCGTCGGCCGGAAAACGGTCGATTTTCCGCAGCACTTCCCGCAGACGGGCTGGGTCGAGCATGACCTGGAGGAGATCTGGACGTCCGTCGCTCAGGCGGCCGACGGCGCGCTCGCGCAGGCGAAAGCGACCAAGGCCGGATTCGACGCGAAACAGATCATCGCTCTCGGGATCACCAACCAGAGGGAAACGCTCTGCGTCTTCGACCGGAAGACGGCGAAGCCGCTGACCCGCGCCATCGTCTGGCAGTGCAAGCGCAGCGTCGGCATTTGCGAGCGGATCCGCGGCAAAGACGGCTTGGCCGCCCGGATCGGCGACAAGACGGGCCTCGTGGTCGACCCGTATTTCAGCGGCACCAAGATCACCTGGGTGATGGAAAATCTGCCGGAAGTCGCGGCGAGGGTCCGCGCCGGGACCGCCGTCCTGGGCACGATCGACACCTTTCTCGTGGCACGACTCACCGCCTCGCAGAGCTTCGTGACGGAAGCGAGCAACGCCAGCCGCACGCTCTGCTTCAACATCGCGACCGGGTCCTGGGACATGGAGCTGCTCGACGTGCTCGGGATACCGAGCGCGGAGGCGCTGCCGGAGGTGAAAGACAGCGCCGGAATCTTCGGCAAGACCAAAGGACTCCCCTTTCTCCCCGACGGCATTCCGATCGCAGGCGTGCTCGGCGATCAGCAGGCTGCTCTGGCTGGCCAGACGTGCTTCGACCCGGGTGAAGCGAAGTGCACCTACGGCACCGGCGCTTTCCTGCTGATGAACATCGGCGACCAAAAGCTCGCCTCGAAGTCTGGAATGCTGACGACCGTCGCCTGGCAACTCCAAGGCAAACGCACGTTCGCCTTCGAAGGCTCGGCGTTCATCGCCGGCGCGGCCGTACAATTCCTCCGGGACCAGCTGCTTTTTTTCCCGAAGTCACCGGATTCGGAGACGATGGCGCGCGAAGCGACGGCAGCCCCCGAAGTCTACTTCGTGCCGGCACTGGCCGGCCTCGGCGCACCCTATTGGGACCCGAAAGCCCAGGGCGCCTTCTTCGGATTGACGCGCGGCACGACCAAAAGCCAGATGATCCGCGCGGCGCTGGAAGGCATCGCCTTCCAAGTGTCCGATTTGACTCAAGCGATGCAAAAGGACCGGGGCGGTCCGCTGACGGTGCTCCGCGTCGACGGCGGCGCCGCGGCGAACAACCTTCTCATGCAGGCCCAGGCGGACTACTCCGGCATTCCGGTCGACCGTCCCGTCAATCTCGAGACGACGGCGTTCGGCGCCGGGCTGTTCGCGGGACTGGGCGTCGGGTTATACTCGGGCCTAAACGAACTCCGCAGCGTCAGACGAACCGAACGCCTCTTCGAGCCGGCCACGAAGGCCACGGACAAAGAAAAAGTCCGCGCCCATTTAGCCGGCTGGTCGCGCGCCGTGCGCGCAGTGAAGGTATTCGCGGGAACGGCCTGAGGCACGGAGCTCCTTCCCGGGGCCGCCTTGCTCAAATACCTGCAAACGACGACGCTGATCCTCGCCTGGTGCGCGGTGCTCTCCGTCGTCCTGAGCGTCGCAGTTTACGCTTTCGTCGCCTTTCGGCACGAACGCCTGGGCCGAGGCAAGGCGCCACTGGTCGGCGTGATCCTGCCGGCGCTAGTCGTCGCACCGCTCGGGTTGGCGATGGCCTTCAAGCTGCTCGGCTGGAACCTGCTCTTTCCCGTGCATTTTTTCGCCAGCTGGACCGAGTTGACTCAGGCAGCGCTGGCACCCGCGCTCGTTCTGGTACTGTCGAGCGGCCTAGCCGGCAGCCTCTGGCGGATGACTCACCGCGAATACGCGCACTGGCGCGGCAAGACTTTCGCGCTCATGGCGACGGCGACGGGGCAAAGACCGGAAGCGGCGCTGCGCCGCCTGGTCCTCGCGAAATCCCTTTGCAGCTCGTGGAGCCAGTGCCTGCCGTGGCTCTTCGGCGAGCTGATCATCGTCGAAGCGGTTTTCAATGCGCCGGGCCTCGGGCTCGACGCCTGGCAGCTCGCGAAGGTGCGCGACCTCGCCGGCCTCGGCGAAGCGATCCTGTGGCTCGCCGGCCTTTATGCCATCGCAGTGTCCCTGACGGCGATCGTCAACCACTGGCTCGGACGGAGGCTCGAAACCTATGGTTAAGGCCCGCCGCGTCTTTCTGATCGATCTGCCGATCGTCCTCGCTTTCCTGACCCTCGCCCTGGTTCCATGGGGCGCATGGTTCGGCGGCAAGGTGCGCCTCGCCGACACGTTGCTGCCGCCTTCGGCCGAGCATCCGCTCGGCACCGACAATCTTGGACGCGACCTGCTGGTACGCACGGCGACGGCGGTGTCTGCGGGCGTGCTGCCGCTGTGGGGCGCGGTGCTGCTCTCGACGCTCGCCGGCGTTTCGCTCGGCACCGGCGCCGTTTTGCTAAAACGCCGCCGCTTGGGCGCCGGAGCGGCGCGAGGCATCGACCTCGTCGCGACGGGACTGGCGAGCATCCCGGTCGGCGTTTCCGCTTTCGCCTGGGCCGTGTGGTGGGAAAGGGGCGGGCTTGCGCCGGTTTGCCTCGCGCTCAGCGCGTTGTTCGCGGTGCGCTCTTACCTTCAGGTGCGCGATCTCCATCGCCACGACCGCAACCTCGGCTTTTGGACGGCGCACGCTTCGCTCGGCGGCTCGGAAGCGGGACGCCTTTGGCGCTACGGCG
>JAYVBB010000160.1:0-7193 GCA_043750715.1 Pseudomonadota bacterium
ACAAGGCCCGTGGCCACCGAAGCCAGATACTTGCAGATCGATTTCATATTCATTCCAATCAAAAAATAGAGGGTAAAACGAATTTCGCATTTACTGCGAATATGCACTTATTCCCATTGTTATGAGAACGGTCACTTTCAGCAATTTATGTGCCCAGACGCCAATTTAATACGTATCAATGACTTGCAAATGTTTCTGTCCGGCGATGTCAAGGATATGTAAGAAAGCCCGACAATTTCACACCCTGTTTGCGATGTTCTCCCGCCGTTGGATCGTCGTTTTCCTCGGCCTGGCAAACCCGAAGCTGAATCAATACCTCATCGATGAAGTGTTGACGCTCCGCGACATGGATGCGGTCTGGACGATCATTGCCGGCACCGTACTTTTGTCTCTGTTCTCGCTGGTCGTGGGAACCGTGACCGACTTGGCTAGTTCGCAGTTCAGCCTCCGCCTCGACCTCGACGTCACGAATCTGTTTTACCGTCACGCCTTGGGCACCTCGCCTCAGCGCTCCGACAGCAAGGACCGCGTCGGCGACATGGCCTCGAGGATGATGGAGACCCACAACGTCACCAACTTTCTCACGCATGAGCCGCTCACGATCGCGACCAACGTCGTGTCGTTGTTGATGTATGCAGGAATACTTCTCACCTATGACTCGCAGCTTGCGATGCTGGGCCTCGCGAGCCTTCCGATCGTACTCGGCGTTCGCCTGGCCTATCGGCCTCGCCTCAAACGCGTGTACGCGAAAATGTTCGACCTCAGCCGCCGCAATCAAAGTCTGATCACCGAGCAGATTTCGAACATCGCCACGATCAAAGCCGCCGCGGCGGAAGAGCACATGTCCCGGCGCCTGCAGGAAAACACCATCGCGAACTCGGTCGCCCGCCGGAAACAACAGCTGGAATCCATGGCGATCGACGGCATCATCACCACTTCAATGTCTGTCATTTCGACGGCCGCCCTGTGGGTAGGAGTCAAGGCCGCGGCGGCCGGAACGATCAGTATCGGGGAAGTCGTCGCCGTGAACGCCTACGTCGGAAGCCTGGTAGGGCCGTGCATCGCGCTCGCCGGCTGCTTCGGTTCGATCGAAGGGTTCAAGGTAAGTCTCCGTCGGGTCATGGAAAAATTCTCGACGCGTCAGGACGACAACCCATCGGAAGCACTGGTCAAACACAACCTGCCTCTGCGCGGCAAAATTCGCTGCGATCGCATTGGCTTCCGCTACAGCGAAGACACCCCCTGGGTCCTCGATGACATCAACTTGACGATCTATCCCCAGCAAATCGTCGCCATCGTCGGGCGAAGCGGATGCGGCAAGACGACCCTGGCGAACCTCATCGCCGGCAACCTGAAGCCCAGCACGGGACGGGTCTTTTTCGACGACTTCGACTCCGAAAACCTGAGCGTTCGTTGCCGTAGGCGCCAGATCGGTTTGATCATGCAGGAAAGCCGTCTGTTTGCCGGAACCATTGCTACGAACATCGCCTTTGCCGACGACTCGCCTTCGTCAGAACAGATTGCCGACGCCGCGGTCCAGGCAGGAGCGGCCGGGTTCGTCGACGGCCTGCCGGCCCGCTATGGCTTCTTTCTGGCTGAGGGAGGTCTGGGTCTTTCCGGAGGACAGAAGCAACGCGTCAGCATCGCGCGCACGCTCTATCGTGCCCCCCGCATCGTCATCATGGACGAGGCGACTTCGGCCTTGGATGCCGAGTCGGAGTCCATGATCATGCGGAACATGAAGGACATCCTGAAGGGCCGCACAGCGATCATCATCGCCCATCGCCTTTCGACTGTCCGCTACGCCGACCGCGTCATCGTCCTCGACGAAGGGCGCATCGTCGAAGACGGCATCCACGCCAGCCTCCTGAAGAAAAACGGCTACTACGCTCAGCTGTTCGGCAGTCAGATCGAATCCGGCGCGGCATAGGAGAAGGTTCCGTATGTCCCTTGCATGGGATCTATCAATACAAGACCAGGAAGCTCAGCTCAAAGTAGCCGAGCTATTCGTAAAGATTCGCAAACGGTCGCTCTTTTCCTTTTTGCCTCAATCCGTCTCGGCGGACCTGGTTCGGGACTGCACGGCCCTACTCAAGGTTCAAGCCGGAGTCGTCGTCCCGCGCCATCTCCCGAACGAAGAGATGCTGATCGTGGGGTCCGGCGTGGTCGGCGTCTACACGTCCGACTCCGAGGAGCTGAAGATCTCGAGTGTTTCTGAGGGCCGATCGCTGGAACTCAAGACCTGGCTGGCCGGCGAGTTGAAATGGGCGCATACCTGGCGCGCGGAAACCGACGCCGAGCTGTTGCGCGTCGACACCAAGGCGTTCAAGCAGTGCCTCGAGTCCGTGCCAGGCCTCGAAAAGTATTTGCGACTCGTGACGGAGCATCCCGCGGTCCAACGCCTGACGAAAGACCTGCGTTTGACCGGTCTGACTCCGGCACAAGTGCAGAAGACGGTAACGGCGCTAAAGGCGTCCGACCGTCCCGAGGTGAGTCCCGAGGACCTGCAGCGCGGTACGCTCTTCGTCGTCCAGGCGGGCGAAATTCTGGTTCGCGGCGACATTCACGGATCCCGGAAGTCGCTCGGCCACTTCAGCGCCGGCGATGTCACCTACCTGAAGCAGCAGGGTCCCGAGCTCGGGCAGACAGTCTCCGAAAACAAGGAAGAAGCGGCGGACGTTCAGCTTCATCTCGAGGTCAGCTCGGACGCCCAGTATCTCTCCTTGAGTTTCGACGAATGGGTTGACCTGATAGGGGCCAAACACGTCCAGCGCTTCACCACGATGGTCAACTCGGTCGCGGAGACGATGCTGTCACTGCAAGCCTTGGAGACGCACGTCGCCAATCCGGAGCGGCGCCCGTTGGTTCAAGAGGAGGACGACGGCCTTTCGGTCGGCGACTTCACCGTGACGCCGGAAGCGCAGAAGCGCCAGCGTCGGAGGCGCTATCCCAACGTCAAGCAGCACGACCAGATGGACTGCGGCGCGGCCGTCCTGGCGACGGTCTCGCGCTTCTACGGCAAGAAAGTCGACATAGCGCAGTTTCGTCCGCTGGTGCACGTCACCCGGGAAGGTGCGACGATGGCCGGCATCAAAAAAGGGGCGCGCGCCGCCGGCTTCACCGCGATGGGCCTCTATGCACCGCTCAAAGCGTTGCGCAAATTGCAGATGCCGCTCATCGCCCTGATGCAGTACCACTATATCGTCGTCAATGAGATCACCGACACGGAAGTCATCGTCAGCGACCCCGCCGTCGGAAACCTGCGCCATTCCCACGAGTCCTTCGCCCGGGAATTCAGCAAGAACATCCTGGTCTTGAAGCCAAACCCGTCTTTCCAGAACCTCGCGGAAGCCGACCCCTCCTGGAGGAAGTACCTCCTGATCTTCGAGGGCAAGGTGCACGTCCTGGCGCAGATCTGCCTGCTGACGGTTCTTTCTTTCGGCCTGGGCCTGGCATCGCCGATGGTGCAACAGTACTTGTACGACGGCGTGCTGATGCAGCGAAAGTTCGAGAACATCAACGGCCTGGCCATCGTGCTCCTGGTCGTCGGTCTGATCTCGCAGGGCCTCGGATGGCTGCAAAGTTACCTGACTCTGCACTTCACCACGGCAGTCGACGCCAAGTTCTCGGCTCTTTTTCTAAGACACATGCTGCGGTTGCCGCTGAGCTACTACGCGCTGCGTCAGGTCGGCGACTTTACCGGGCGCCTCGGCGAGCTCGGCAAGATCCGGGGATTTTTCCAATCGAAGCCGATTTCCCTGACGCTGCAGATCGCCTCGCTGTTCATCTATTCAGGCGTCATCTTCTTCTACAATCCATGGATCCTGTTGTTTATTTTTTCGGTGCTCCCCGTCATGCTGGGCTTCATCATCGTCATGACTCCCCGGCTCCTGGCCGTGGGGATGCTGACCTTTCGCGCCACTGCGCAGATGAACAGCCGTTTGATCGAGCACTTCCGGAACCATGAGACCATCCAGGCGATCGCCGGCGAGGTCGCGGCTCGCTGGACGTACGATCAGGCGCTGATCGAATGCCAAAAGCACGCCCGTGGCGCCGCAATCCTCGGCGCGACCTTCGGCACGGCCTCGTCGCTGCTCAACTCCTTCCTGACCACTGGCGTGCTGGTTCTCAGCATCTACTTCTATATTCACGAGCAATTGACTTTCGGCCAAGTCATGGCGGTCGCGGCGCTTTCAGGCCAGGTAGTCGGTCCGGCCATGGCTCTACTCGGCGAGTGGCAGAATTTCAGCCAAATGAAAGTGTCGTTCGGTCGGGTCGACGACGTGCTGACAGAAAGCGACGAGAACGCCGGGGAATTGCCCTTTCAGGGCGAGCTGACGGTCAAAGGGAAGGTCGAATTCAAAGGCGTGACCTTCCAGTACGGAGCCGATCACTCTCCCATCGTGCTCGACGAGGTCTCGTTGACGATCGAGGAGGGAGAGACGGTCGCTCTCGTCGGTCGCAGCGGGAGCGGAAAATCGACCTTGGCGTTCATGATCAACCGGCTTTACCAGCCGACCAAGGGCGGGGTCTTCATCGACGGACAAGACGTCCGCTCGCTGCCGATCTCCCGGCTGCGCCGCAAAATCGCCGTCATCATGCAGGACAACAATCTGTTCAGCGGCTCCATTCTGGAAAACATCACTTTGGGCGATCCGAATCCCTCGTTCGACCGCGCTATGGCGGCGGCGGTACAGGCAGACGCCCACGGCTTCGTGACGCGGCTGCCCAAAGGCTATTCGCACCATCTGCCCGAAGGCGGCACCGGCCTTTCCGGAGGCCAGCGGCAGCGCCTGACCATCGCCCGCGCTCTCTACCTTGATCCGCCGATCCTGATCATGGACGAAGCGACCTCTGCCCTCGACGCCATTTCCGAACAGACGATCGTCAACAACATCCGGGCCCGGCAAGGGAAGCGGACGACGGTGATCATCGCGCATCGTTTGAATACGATCATGCACGCGGACCGCATCGTTCTGTTGGATCAGGGACGCATCGCCGAGGCCGGAACCCACCAGCAGCTCATGAGCCAGCAGGGCCACTACTACGAACTCTTCCGGAAGCAGTTACGGGTGTAGCCGACTCAGGCTCCGCCGCTGATCGTCAGAATCTGCCCCGTGACCCACCGAGCCTCAGGACTCACCAGATAGCGGACCGCGTCGGCGACGTCGGCGGTGCGTCCGATTCCCTTCATTGTCTGGAGCGTTTCGACGAAGGCCCGCCCGGAGTCTGTGTGCAGCCATTCACTTTTTTCAGTCGCCGTGACACCCGGCGCCACGGCATTTACAGTGATGCCGCGCGGTCCGAGCTCCACCGACAAATTCCGGGTGAGGGCTTCGACGGCGCCCTTGGCGCTGCCATAGATGCTCAGCCCCGGCAGAAAGCGGCGCGCGCAGATGCTGGATACGTTCACGATCCTACCGCCATCGGCCATGACAGAAAGCAGGCGACTCGTAAGCAGAGCCGGGCCCATGACGTTGACCGCGAAGGCGTGGGCGATCTGTTCCGCCGTCGCTTCGGCGAACGACACGGGCGTGCATTCCCCGACGTTGTTCACCAAAGCATGCAGTTTGCCGTCGGGAGTCCAGGATTCGACGATTTTCCGAACGGCTGAGGCCAATTCGGCCGCACCCTCCGGAGCGCCCAGATCGCCGGCAACCACCGCGGCCTTGCCGCCCCGCCCCCGAATGGCGTCGACTACGGCGTCGGCGCCGGCGCGGTCCCGATTATAGTGAACGACTATGGCGGATCCAGTCTCGGCCAGCGTCAATGCGATGTCTTTGCCGATTCCCTTCGACGCGCCGGTGACCAAAGTAACGGACGTCTTCAAGTTCACTCCAAGCGGCTCAGCATGGCGCCGTCAAAGGGTTGCGTCTCAGCCCCGAGCTGCCAGCGCCGAGGCAGATCGGGATTTGCGATGAAAGCCCGCCCCCACGTCACCAGTTCGAGGCGGTTCGCGGCAATCTCAACCTCGGCGTCGTCGGGCGAAAGCGACGCGCCGCCGATCACTCCATGAGGCCAGAGGTGTCGAGCCAGGCTCAATACCCTGCCGGTGGTCGCGTGGTAGTCGGCGTTGGCGCAGGTCACGTCCAGTAGCTGCAAACCGAGCCCCGCCAATGCCGGCAGCAAGTGCTTCAACATGCCGTCCAGATCCGGCCAGTCATGAGGCCCGTTCATCCAGCGTGCTGGAGAGATGCGAACCATCACTCGCGAGGGGCCCAGCCGTTCGATCAAGCGGGCAGTCAGTTCCTCCGCGAAGCGGCACCGATTCGCGATGCTGTCCCCGTAGGAGTCCTGCCGGTCGTTGACCCGCGAGTCGAAGAACTGGTCGGCCAGATAGCCGTTGGCCAGGTGCAGCTCGACCCCGTCGAAACCGGCTTCCATCGCATTGCCCGCTGCCCGGTCGTACAGTTCGTAAATCGCCGGCATTTCGTGCGCGTCCAGTCGTCGCGGCACGCCGAATTCCTTGCCGTTCTGGCGATTGATTCCGGTAGCGGCGCGGTCGGTGGAGCTGACGGGAGGCGTGCCGCCGGTGAAGTCAGGATGCGAAATCCTGCCGCAGTGCCAGAGCTGGCAGAAGAACCGGGTCCCGTGCCGACGCACGCGTTCGACGACGGGGCGCCAGCTCGCCACCTGCTCGGTCGTTTCGATGTGCGGCACGTTGCGATAGCCGTCGGCACTCGCGTGAATGACCGTGCCTTCGGTGATGATGACGGCGGCGCCGTTTCTGGCCCGGGCCTCGTAGTAGGCGCCCATGGCGTCGGTAGCCAGATGCCCCGCTCCTGCATGACCACGAGTCATCGGAGCCATGACGACACGATTCTTCAGCTGGCCCAGGCACGGATGATCGTAGGGCTCCAGAAGCTTCACGGGCGCTCCCGGAGGATCGTCGAGGGTTCCAAGTGAGTCGCCGCCAGCGGCTCGTCGCAACCTCGGCAAAGAGGCCACCACTTCTGCTCGGCGATGACGGCTATTTTCCGGTCCGCCACGGCTTCCCACGAATCGTCGACGAGGTTGCCTAGGCGGGTGGCGCCACTGATGTCGTGGCAGCAAGCCAAAACGTCGCCCTGCCAAGTTATGAAGGAGCGGGAATTGAAGAGGCCGCAGCGCTGGGCGTCGCCGGGTGCGGGGAGGACGCGCCCCGTGGCGCCGAGCTTCGGGTCTTTCACGGAGTCGCCGCGCGAATGGCAGCC
>JAYVBB010000161.1:0-18716 GCA_043750715.1 Pseudomonadota bacterium
CCGGCCGGAGTCTGCTCGACGCCAAACGCAAGCTCGCGGGACGGGTGCCCGAGCGCATGACGAAGGAGCGCGCGCAGCTGGCCGCCGCCTTCATCGAAGCCGCCGCCACGACCGCGCAGGATCCGAAGACGCGCGGCGAAGTGGAAGCCTACATCAAAGACGCGCCGGAAATGATCGACCGGTTCCTGAAGAACGACCAGACGATCAAGGCGACGCGCTCGACCATCATCTACAGCTCCGCCGAAATCATCGGCTGGGCCTTCCCGAAGGGCAAATCCCGCGACGCCATGGCCAAGCGTTGGATCGCCGCGGCCGACGTCATCGGGAAAGACCCGACGCAGTCCAGCGACACGCGCCTTTGGAGTCTATCGCCTCGCCTCAATCTCCACCGCATGGATCATGCGGAAGGACCTTGCCCGGACGAGATCCGCAAGGCCGTGACGGAAGCGGTCGCGCGCGCCGACCAGGAAGCGAAGACGCCGTACGAGCGCAAAGCCGTCATTTCGGGAGCGGCGACGTTCCTCCGGGACGTGGGCAACCTCGACGCGGCCCGCGCCTTGCTCGACAAGGAGCTGAAAGTCACCGACACGCCCTGGTACTACGAGTCGGTCTACGCGGCCGTCGAAAAGTCGGCGGGCAATCGTGACGCGGCGCTGTCCTGGGCCGCCAAGGCCCACCAGTCCGTGAAAGGCCGTGCGAGCCGCCTGCAGTGGATCTTGCGCCAGCTGGCGGTATTTGAGTAGCAGCACGCCGAGGTTCATGCGGGCGGCGAGGTCCGTCGGGTTCACTTTGATGGCACGCTTGAAGAGCGCCATCGCGGCCGAGTTGTTGGCCTTTTCGAGCTCGATCAAGGCGAGCATGTTGAGTACGCCGGAATCCTTGGAAGAGGAGCCGCCGACGCCCGAGAGGAAGATCGCGGCGAGGTCGTGGTTGCCGCGGCGCATCGAGATCTGGGCCAGGACCTTGCGGGCGTCCTTGTTCTTCAGATCGCGACGCAGTGCCGTCTTGCAGTTCTTCTCGGCGCTCTCGAGGTCGCCGAGGACGACCTGGACCTGCGCCAGCGAGATGAGCGACTCGATGTCGTCGCGGTTCTTGCGCAGGTGCGCTTTGAGCCGCTTCTCGGTGTGTTTGACTTCCTCGAGCTTCGCCGGCTCGTCGAGCGTGGTGCGCTTGTCGCCGGCCGAGTAGAGCTCGACCTCGCCGCGCGCCTTGTCGACGTTGGCCACGTTGCCTTGGGTGGTCTTGCAGGCCGTAACGGCCAGCAGAGCCGTCAGAGCGATGAGCTTGGTTTCTCTATTTAGCATGGGTCGTCCCCCTTATTCTTCGGTCAATTCGGAAGTGGCTTTGCTCATCTTCAGGTCATGCGAGAGGTAGCTCGGCTCGGCCGACAGCTCGTCGACTTCCGGGTGCTTCTCGGGAGCGAGCTCGACCATCTTCTGGTAGGTGCGGCGCGTCCAGATGGTGAAGGTCTCGACTTCGCGCGAGCGCTTGTACGCGGTCTCGAAGAATTTGTACGCTTCTTCCTTCAGCGGGAAGGCGACTTTCTCGAGCTCCGTTTTCAGGCGGTCGATGTCGGCTTGGCTCGCGCCCTTCGGGCCTGGGGCCTTGAAGAGCGAGCTGGCGAAGTTCTCGTGCGCTTCACCCAGGCGGTAGAGCGAGGCGACGGTGAATTCGGCGGAGCCGAGGTCGATGATCTTCTCGTAGTTGTTGGCCAGTTTCTCCAGCTTGGCCTGCTTCTCCCCGACCTGCTTCTCGATCTTGGCGCCGTCGTTGATCGCGAGCGCCTGGAAGTCGCCGAACACCGGGTCGTTCAGGCGGAAGAGCGCTCCGGCGACGGTGGCGCGGGCCTCGTAGGCGGTCGGCGAGCCTTTGGTGAGCAGCACTTTCGAGACCTTCTCGAGGTCTTTCAGGCCGCTTTCCTTGCTTTCGCCGAACGTTCTGAGAGTCGCGGCTTTGGCAGCGGCGAAGAGGTTCTGCTCGATGTCGGAGTTGTAGCGTTTCGCGTAGGCGGTGTAGGCCTGGATCGCGTCATGCGTCGCGCCCTTTTTCTCCAGCAGGGTCGCAAGCTCCATCGCGGCGTCGGCGCCGAGCTGGCCGTCGCCGTAGGCCTGACCGAAGGACTTCAGCAAGGCGGTCGCCTTGTCGAGATTCTTCAGACCTTTGTAGAGAACCGCGGCGTTGAACAGCGCGTTGGCCGAGCGTTTGTCTTTCGGGAAGGTCAGAGCCAGGCGCTCGTACATCGCGGCCGCTTCGTCGAAGCGGGCCAGGCTCTCGAAGGTCGAACCCATGTTGGCCAGCACGTCCGGAACGACTTCCGTCTTCGGGTACTTGTCGAGGAGCGACTTGCCGGTGGTGAGCGCGGCTTCGATCTTCTGGACTTTATAGTAGTTCAGCATCGCGTTATACATGGCGCGGTCGGCGTTCGAGTCCTGCGGAAACTCTTTCTGGTACTCCAGGAAGCTCGCCGCGGCGCGCTCGTACTTCTGGGCTTTCTCATACGCAAGAGCGCGTTTGAACATCGCGCCGCGCAGAAGGTCGACCACGTACTTCTTCAGCTCGGTGTCGAGCAGCTTGTCTTGCTTGTTGAAGCCCTGGGCCCAAGTGATGAGCTTGTTCCAGTCTTCGTGAACGCCGTAGTAGCCGAGGATGACCTTGACGGCCGAGCGGGCCTGCTTGGTCTCCGGGATCTCTTTGGTGATCCGGTCGAAGCGCGCGATCGCCTGGTCATAGTGGCCGTACTCGAAGAAGACCTGGGCGGCCGTGAAGCGCATCGGCTCGCCTTCCTTCTCCTTCGGAAGCAGCGTGACGTACTGGTCGATCGTCTCGACGAACTTCAGCTTGGCGCCGGGGATTTCGAGTGGCTTCGGCACCTGGCCCGGGGGCGGCAGCTGCGGCCACTTGGTCGACTGCACGCGTTGGTTCATCGCGGCGACCGCGTTGAGGGCCGACGGCTTCATGTATTTGCCGGTCGGGTTCTGCTTGGCGACGACCAGGTAGTGCTCGGCTGCCGGCTCGAACTGTTTGAAGTCGAACAGGATCTCGGCGAGGTAGTAGCGGATGTCGTAGGCGTTGGAGTTTTCAGGGAACGACGCGAGGTAAAGCGCGTAGATCTCCGCCGCGTTCTTCAGATAGCCTCCGCTCTTCGCCTTTTGACCGCGTTGGTGATAAAGCGCGCCGTAGCGGTGCGTGTTCAGCTCGACGAGGCGACGGGCTTCGTCGCCGGCGACGGCGTCTTTCTTGTTGGCGGCCACCCAGGCGGAGTTGCCGAGGTAGAGCTTGTGCATGTTGCGCAGCTCGGTGACGACGGCCGGGATGTTGTTTGTCACGTCGTAGAGCTCGAGCAGCTTGGCGTGAACGGCCGGGTTGCCTTCGCGTTTCGGAGCGTCTTTCAGCAGGCGCTGGAAGACCGCGATGGCTTGGCTGTTTTTGCCTTGGTCGGCGTAGATAGTGCCGAGGCGCTCGAGCATCTTGTAGAAGGAGTCCTGCTCGCCGATCGTCTTAAAGTACTTCCAGGCTGAGGCGACGTCTTCACTGTCCGCCCAAACCATGATCAGGTCCTTGATCGCTTCTTCTCTAAGGTCGAGGTTCCGGCTACGGCTTTGGGCTTTGTCTTTGTCAGCGAGCTTCACGACCAGCTTGAAGGCCGTGACGGCTTTCTTGTAGTTTTCGGCGACGCCGGTGTCGTCTTTGGCGGTCGAGTTGTAGTAGGCCCAGCCGAGCTTGTAGACGGCGAACGGGTAAGCTCGGTGTTCTTTGTAGTCCATCACTTTCTTGTAGTTGGCGATGGCTTCCGCGACCTGGTGCTTCTCGAAGTAGAACTCGCCGAGCGCCAGGTAGGTGTCGGGGATCAAAGGA
This sequence comes from Pseudomonadota bacterium, assembly GCA_043750715.1. GTDB lineage: Bacteria > Bdellovibrionota_B > Oligoflexia > Oligoflexales > CAIYRB01 > CAIYRB01. The sequence goes on from JAYVBB010000161.1 coordinate 3,856, forward strand.
GACTTCGGGAACGACTTCACGAGCTGCTTGTAGTAGTCGACGGCCGAATCCTTACCCATTCGTGCGAGGGTCTTGGCGAGCGAATACAGGGCTGCGTCGGTCCGGGGGTGCTTCGGGAACTCGTTGACGAGCTTCCGGAAGGAGTTGGCGCCCTGCGTCATCTCGGATTCCGAGCCCACGGTATCGAACTTGGGCTCTTTGCCCTTCTTGTCGGTCTTGTTCCACGCTTCCCAGGCGGTCTCGAAGGCCCGCATTTCGCCGTCGCGAAGGTAGTCGTGGCGCTCGACGTGCAGCTCGCCGAGGCGAAGCAACAGCTCGAAGCGGCGGATCGACTTTTTCTTCGACTGCAGAAGGTCCTCGATCGAGACGATCGTCTTGCGACGGAGAGCGTCGGCCTTCTTCAGGTCGGAGTCGGAGACGTCCTTCCGGTTCTCTGAGAAGTAGTTGGCATGGTCTTCCATGTCCGGCGCCGCGATCTTCTCGACGGACGAGGTCTTCGCCGCCTTGCCTTGCGCCGGCTTGTTACGACCATAGATAGCCGTCGGAGCACCCACCAGCATGAAGCCGGCAAGCAACCACGTGGCCCATATACTGTTCTTCTTTCCTCTAAGCATCGCTTCCCCCTCTAAGAGGCTGGGGCCCTGCGCGCGGCCAGCCAAGACGAACTCACTTCTGATTAGAAACCGCGCACTGCGACTCGACGGGCGTGATGTAGAAGCCCATCTCGTCCCACCAGTATTCCCCGGTCCTGGAGTCTTTCCACGCCTGGGTCTTGTCGCCCCAGCCGCTGACTTTCATCTTCTTCGCGACGTGCGTGATCTTCGACGACGCGTGCAGCTCCTTGCCCATCAGCTGGTCTTTTTCGCTCATCAGGAGCTCGACGTAGAGGAACTGGGCTTGCGCGTAAAGGCGGTCGTAGTCCTTCTTGGTGTCCTGCAGCTCGCCGAGGAAGCGCTTGCCGACGTCCTTGCGGAGCGCGGCGGCCCAGCGGTCCATGTAGTCGACCGGAGTCGCCATGTGACTTTTGTCGCCGAAGATGCCTTTGGCTTCCAAACGGTTCTTCTCCTCGATGATCGAGGCGTACTGGTCGCGGACGAGCAGCATGCTGTCCTTCTCGGCGGCGGTCTGGAGAATGCCGCGGGGCATGCCCATCGAAGCGCTCGAAACGCCGCTGACCAGGTTTTCGAACATCTGGTAGGCGGTCTCGGTGTCGAGGCGTTGGCGGCCTAAGAACTCGTCGAGCTTCTCGACGTCGCCTTCGTACTTCTCCATGAAGTCGGCCAGAGCGTTCCGGCTGTCGTCATAGCGGCAGAGCCAGTAGTGGATCATGGAGCGGAGCATCGGCGCTTCCGGGTTGAAGACTTCCGTGTAGAACGGGCTTTCGGCCGCGTAGAGCGCGCCGAGCGCGTGCATCGGGTAGCCGCCCATGAAGAAGGCCCAGCTTTGCTCAAACAGCGAGTCATAGAAGTTGGCGCCGTCGCGGTTGACCGCACGGTACATCTTGGTCGCATCGAGGAAGTTGCCTTGCTCGTAGTAGATCCGGCCGAGGGCCATGTAAGCGTAGTCGCTCATCTGGCGGCGGGTCGACTCGCGGAGCGGGGACATCTTTTGTGACGTCGGGTAGAGGATGGCTTTCAAGGCCACTTCGGCGTCAGCGAGCTTGTTCTGCTCGACGTAGATCATCGCCTGTTGGTATTTGGCCGGGAAGAAGTAGCGGTCGTCGAGCTTGAGGTCGCCAAAGTAGGACAACGCTTTGGCGTCTTCTCCGCGGCGCGCGGCCGCGTTACCGGCGTAGTAGTTCCAGTCGGTGTCGAAGACCGGGGCTTTGCGGCCCTTCAGATCGACGTTGTCGGCCACGATCTCGAGCACGCTCTGGATCGGGCGCTTCTCGGAGACGCGACGGAGGATCGTCCACGACGGTTCGAGGTCCTGGCTAAGGGGGGTCTCGGCGATCTTGACCGCCTGCGAGGCGTAGATCGCGGAAAGGATCGGGTAGCCGCCGTCGAGGAGCATGGTCGCCTGGGTCTGAAGCAGACTGACCCGGTCTTCGGCATTGAACCGGTCACCCTTGGCGTGGAGCACCGAGAGCTGGGCCCACATGTCGCGGCGGCCGATCTCGCCCTGGCGGTAGGAGCGTTTCAGGTTCACGAATTTCTCGTGAAGCGTGGCTTTCTTCGCTGGAGCCTTGACGACGGCTTTGCTCTTGGCGGCCTTGCCCTTGCCAGTCTTGCCGGACGCAGTCTTGGCGGCCTTGCCCGCCGAAGCCTTGGCGAAGGCGGGAGACGTGGCGAGGCCCAGCGAGAGAGTCACACCGAGGAGAATTCCACTAAGTTTCTTCATGACACCTTCTCAGTCCCAAGGGGTATGCCCGGGATCAATTGAAGAAGTAGCTCGCACCGAGATCCGTGCCGTAACAGTTCTTGCGCGTTTCCTGGCCCGAGCGGGTCTCCGTGAAGATCCGGTCGCGGAAGTCGATGCGGACCGACCAGGTCTTACCGATATAAAAGCGCTCGCCAATCCCGAGCGACATGGCGTTCTTGTCGCCTTGGTCCGTTTCGATGCGCGACAGGCCGCCCGTCACGTAAAGGTCGGTGTAGATGATGGCTTTGTTCATCATGTTCAACTTGCCGTAGAACGGCGCGGCGATCGCGTTGAAATCCGTCATGCCGTGGATCGCGTTGACTTCCGGATCCGGCGACACGGTGACTTCTTCGCCATTGGCATTGGTGGCGTCGTTGCCGCTGTCGAGCGGCTTGTACTTCAAGCCGTTGAGCGCCGTACGGTCGTCCGAATCGGACACGGCCGTCTTGAGCATCTGGACTTCGAAGCCCAGCCACTCGTTCATGAAGAAGCCCGTGCGCACGCCGTAGGTCTGCGTGTCGAGGTAGCCCTCGTCCATGATCATGCCCAGTGAGAAGCCGACCTCAGGACGGTACTGCTTCAGGAAGTAACGGTTCTGGAGCACGGTCACCGGCTCTTTGCTGGACTTGCCGCGGATCTCGCTAGGGTCGAGATCGAAGCCGAAGGCCGCGCTGGCGGATGACAACGCGACGAAGGCCGCGAGGGCGCGAAGAGTTTTCATGGCATGCGTTCCTCTAAATTCGTTTACTGAAAACGCTGAGATCACAGTCGGAATTTCCCGACAGTCATTCCTTCGGCGTCCCGGCAAAATAATTTAGGAGAATTTTTAAGATCCTCTGGGAAGCCCTTGAGACTTTCCGTATTCGCCAGAAGGACTGGAGGGTTGAGGGGGTGATTTGAATTCGCCGGGGTGGGGTATTTCCCCGGGTTTTGCGGGCTCGGGCCGAAAACTCTACTAAGGTCGGGGGCTTATTCCACAGGCTCCGCGATCTCCAAAGCCAAAGCCCGCTCGAAGTACGCGTTCAGATCCTCCGAGAACCCGACGTCCTTGAGCATGTGGTACATGCCTCCGAGCTTCCTATTAAGGAATAGGAGCTGGGGAGCCGCCGTCGAGTACTGGACGGAGTAGACGAACTTGAAGCCGAGCGCGCGGAGCTCCTTCAGGAAGTTGGCGTCGGCGAAGTTGAACGGCTGGGTATCGTGCGCGAAGAGGTCGGCCACTTTGCGCATCAGGGCCAGGAAGTGGCCCTGCGTTTCGGCCGACTCGCGGGGATCGAGCAACTTCATCGAGCGCACCAGCTCGAGCATCCGGACGTCGTCGCGGTCGACGGCCGCCGCCATGATGGCCCGCACCTCGCGGCGGAAAGCCGCGGGGTAGGCCTTGGTCGCCCCGAAGTCCAGGAGTACGACGCGATTCTCGGCGGGACGATAGAGAAAGTTGCCGTAGTTCGGATCGGTCTGAACGATGCCGTTGGAATAAAATTCCTCGAGCATCAGGTTCAGGATCAGTTCGCCGAAGCGGCGGGCTTCCGCGGCGCCAGGGCTCCGCTTCATCCAGTCGCCGATCTTCTCGCCCTCCTCGAAAGTCATCACGAGCAGGCGTTTGGTCGAGTATTCTGCCAGCACCTCCGGCACCACGAAGGACGGGTTCCGGACGGCGCGGCGATAGCGCCCGAGATTCTCGGCTTCGAGTTCGTAGTCGGCCTCTTTTTTCAGGCCGTCGCGGAGCTCGGCGAACGTCGCGTCGACGTTGATTTCGCGGCCTTTCGCGGACAGAAACAACTGGAGAAACCGCTTCAGCGCGTTGAGGTCGGTGTCGATGCTCTTCGCGACTCCCGGATACTGGACCTTCACTGCGACGGCTCGCGAGCCGATCCGCGCCCGATGCACTTGGCCGATCGATGCGGCCGCGATCGGCTCGGGGGATAAGTCTTCCAGGTCTTTCCGCCGGTCGCCGAGCTCCTGCTTCAGAATCTCCTCGACCTGCTCCAAAGGCATGAACGTGCTGTCGTCGTGCAACTGGCGCAGCACGGCAGTGACCTCGGGTGGCAGCAGATCGCTCAGCTCCATGCTGAACCACTGCCCGGCCTTCATCGCAGCGCCTTTGAGCTCGCTCAGCGCGCGTACCAGCTCTTCCGTCTGCTTCACCTTGGTCGCGAGACGGCTGTCGTCGGAAAGCTGGCCGACCGCACCCGCAAGACGTGACGCGACTTCCTTCGATGCGATTTTCGCGCCTGAAAGGAACAACCTGCCCGTCCTTCCCAGGACGCTCTCCGGGAGCTTTCCGCCTCGCTTGGCCATGAATAGATAATACATCGAAATGACTGAGAAAATCATCTGCCCTCAACGACCCCAAGGAATCGGCCGATAGGCATCTTATGATGCGGACTTCCCAAGCAATATTCCTCCTCCTCGGCGCCCTGGCGCTGCCGCTGGCCAGTTCCAACTGCAGCTCGAGCTCGCTTTCGGGCGGCAACGCCCTCACGGGCAGCAAAGACAAAGACAAAGACAAGGACAAACCTTCGGACGACGGAACGACGGACGGAGCGCAAGGCACGGAAGAAGGCGGCGAGGAAGGCACGGATGCACCGGTGTGGGTGAACGCGTCGTACCTCACGTGCGTTCCCGAGAAGGCCAAGTCGGACGACGCCAACGTCGCCGTCCTGTGCGGGCTCGACGACGCCGACGGCAAGCCCATCAAGCCCGACGACACGAAGGTCGAGTGGCATTCGCAGAGCCTCGCCGGCGACAAGACGGAAGACGAGCACGAGAATGCGAGTACGGAGGAGCGCTTTCAGGGACGCTTTTACTTCCCGGGAGCACTCCTGGCGAAGCGCGCGGTCCTCGTTCAATTCAACGGCGGCGCGGTCGCCGACGGCAAAAAACTCACAATGACCGAAGCGCTCAAAGGCCTCGAGGAGAACGGCGAGCTGCTGGCCTGCCTGGAAGCCGCTGACGCCGTCGCGAAAGATTGCATCTTCGACGGCCCTGAAGCCGATAAAAACGTCCCCTTGACCAAAGTCCGCGCCTTCGTCATGAGCACGATCAACACCGGCTTGCTCGGCGGCATCGACGGGGCGGACCTGAAATGCACGGAAGCGGCAACCTCGGCTTCCCTCACGGGCAAGTACCGGGCGCTGCTTTCGTCCGACGCCCAAGACGCCGTCGACCTCGTCGCCCCGGGCCTCCCGATCGTCGAAGCCTACAACGGCATCGAAGTGGCCACGGACCGCAACGCTCTGTTTCTAAGCCTGCCACAGCCCTTCGTAAAAGACGAAAGCGGCGCCAACGTCGGCGACTCGGCGGTCTGGACGGGCTCCAACGCCGCGGGGAAGAAGACCGTGAACAACTGCCAGAACTGGACGTCCAACTCGGCGTCCGACCGCGGCACCGTCGGACGCGTCGGGCAAATCAACCATGACTGGCTCTATATCCAGGCAGCTCCCGCGACCTGCGTCGCGCCTGGGCACCTCTACTGCATCGAAGTCCAGTGATTACAGATGGTTAAGAAACAGTAAATACCGGCTGCGACAGCTAGGATCATTCCCTAGAATGTAGGGATGGATAGTAGAGCCGAAGTCGACGCGATCAGGACCTCACGGAGTCTCGACCAGATCGGGACGTCCCGGATGGACGCCGAAATCCTTGCGCGCAAACCGGTCTACACGATCGCTCTGCTTATCCTGATGGCGTTCCTTCTGATCGCGGGCGGATTCAATCTGTACAGCGCCTCCGGCGGCGGCGAATTGTTCTACACCCACATGAAGCACATGACGGTCAGCCTCGTGCTGTTTGCGCTCGTCGCTTTGTTCATCCGACCGAAGCATCTGAATGCGTCGGCGTATTGGATCTATGGCGGAATCCTGATCATGCTGGTGTCGGTGCTGGTCATGGGTCAGATCGGCGGCGGCTCGCGGCGCTGGTTGACGATGGGACCGGTCAACGGCCAGCCCTCCGAGCTCGCCAAGATCGCCGTCGCGATCATCACCGCGCGGTTTTTCACGGAAGTGAAACTCAACACGGCCTTCCGCCTGCGCGACCTGTGGCTTCTGGCCCTGATGGTCGGCGGCATGTTCGTCCTGATCTTCCCGCAGCCGGACCTCGGCACGGCGAGCTTTCTCTGCTTGATCGTCTGCGCCCAGCTCTGCTTCATTCACATCGACTGGAAATCCATCGCCATGGTCGGCACGACCGCGGCCATCACGCTGCCCTTGGGCTGGCACTTCCTCCTGCTCGACTACCAGAAGAACCGGATCCTGAGCTTCCTGAATCCCGACTACGACACACAGGGCAAGGGCTACAACATTCTCCAGTCGCTGATCGCGATCGGCAGCGGCGGCATGAGCGGCAAAGGCTTCATGCACGGCACCCAGACCCACCTGCGCTTTCTCCCCATGAGCCACTCCGACTTCATCTTCTCGGTGTTCGCCGAGGAGCACGGCTTCCTCGGAGGATCGCTCCTGCTCCTCTCGTTCGCGGCGATCGGCAGCATCGCGCTCCTGATCGCGCGCCAGTCGAAGACGACGTTCAGCGCGCTGCTGGCCATCGGACTCGGCGCCTTTCTCTTCATCGAATTCGCCATCAACGTGGCAATGGTGCTGCGCATGTTCCCGGTCAAAGGTTTGCCGCTGCCGTTCTTTTCGTTCGGCGGCTCCAACCTGATCACCTCCTGCGTCGCCATCGGCATCCTGATCGCCATCGACCGAGACAATCGGGGCAGGTCCGGAAATCGCCAGATGCACGTTTACAAAAACTGAAAGCAACAATGGCTCAGTCCTCCGTTTCCCCGCTGCAAGCTGACCCCTCCCGCCGCTATCTGATGAGCCTGACTCTCGCCGCCTTGGGCGTCGTCTTCGGCGACATCGGCACCAGCCCGCTCTACGCCTTGCGCGAATGCTTTCACGGACCGCACTCCCTGCCTCTGACGAGCGGCAACGTGCTCGGCATCCTGTCCCTGATCGTCTGGTCGCTCATCCTCGTCATCTCGGTGAAGTACCTGATGTTCGTGATGCGCGCCGACAACCGCGGCGAAGGCGGCGCACTTGCACTCATGTCCCTGGCGGCGCCGGGCGCAAACCTGACGACGAAGGGCAAAGGCCGCGTTCTGATCTTGATGGGTCTGTTCGGTGCCGCGCTGCTTTACGGCGACGGCATCATCACTCCCGCCATCTCGGTGCTCGGCGCCGTCGAAGGTCTCTCCGTCGCTTCGCCGGAGTTCAACCGGTGGGTGATTCCGCTGGCGATCGTGGTCCTGATCGCTCTATTCCTCCCGCAACGCCGCGGCACGGCGAAGATCGGGGCCGTGCTCGGACCCGTCATCCTCGTGTGGTTCGTGACGCTGATGGTGCTCGGGATCCACGGGATCATTCAGCACCCAGGCGTCCTCGTCGCGTTGAACCCGCTGTACGCGGTCGAATTCTTCGTCGCCAACGCTTCCGAAGCCTTCATCGCCCTGGGCGTCGTCGTCCTGGCGATCACCGGCGCGGAAGCGCTGTACGCAGACATGGGTCACTTCGGGCGGAGGCCGATCCGGATCGCCTGGTATACGGTCGTACTCCCGGGCCTGGTTTTGAACTATCTCGGGCAGGGTGCCCTGCTGCTCGACGACCCGACGGCCGCGGTGAACCCGTTCTTCCGGCTAGCCCCGGAATGGGCTCTCTACCCCTTGATCGGCATTTCGACCGCCGCAGCAGCCATTGCGTCGCAGGCCCTGATCTCGGGTGCCTACTCGCTGACCCGCCAGGCCGTTTCGCTCGGCTACCTCCCGCGCATGCAAGTGAACCACACCTCGAAGGAAGAGATCGGACAGATCTACGTGCCGTTCGTCAACTGGGCGCTGATGATCTCGACCATCTGGCTCGTGCTGTTCTTCCAGTCGTCCAGCAACATGGCAGCCGCCTATGGAGTCGCCGTCACCGCAACGATGGCGATCACGACGATTCTCGTCTTCTTCGTCGCCAAAGACCGCTGGCACTTCAAGCCCATCAGCGCGTTCTTTCTGGTCTTGCCTTTCATCGTGATCGACATCGCATTTTTCGCGTCGTCGATGACCAAGCTGGTCCACGGCGGCTGGTTCCCGCTCGCGATCGGAATCCTGATCATGATCGTGATGACGACCTGGCGACGAGGCAGGACGATCCTCGCCGAGCGCCTGCGTTCGCGCACCGTGCCCTTCGACACCTTCTTCGCCAACATCAAGAAAAACCCGGTCGTTCGGGTTCCCGGCACGGCTATCTTCATGACCAGCAGCACGGCCGGTGCGCCCCCGGCGCTCGTCCACAACGTCAAACACAACAAGATCCTCCACGAGACCGTCGCCCTGATGACGGTGACCACCGCCGAGGTGCCGTACATCTCGAGGGAAGAACGTTTTCGCATCGAGCAGATCGCCCCGGGCTTCTACACGATCGCCGTGACTTACGGTTTCATGGACACACCCAACGTGCCCGCCGTTCTCCTGCGCTGCGACACCCCGCAGCTCAAGCTGGATCTGAGCGAAGTCACCTACTTCCTCGGCCGTGAGACGGTGCTCGCCACTTCCCGCCCGGGCATGGCGATTTGGCGGGAGAATCTGTTCTCGATCATGTCGCGCAATGCGCAGCGGGCGACCGCATACTTCCGCATTCCGCCGTCGCAAGTCGTCGAGATCGGCATCCAGATCGAGCTGTGAGGCATCATGATTGCGATTGAAACCTTTTTCGATCAGACAACCAGCACGCTGAGCTACGTCATTCACGACCCGAAAACGCGGGACGCGGTCATCCTCGACCCGGTCCTGGATTACGACGCCTGCGCGGCCAAGGTCTCGACCAAGAGCGTCGACGGCATTCTGGCGTTCGTCGCAGCTAAAACGCTGAAGGTGCGGCTTCTCCTCGAAACGCACGCCCATGCCGACCACCTGTCGGCGTCCCAAATCTTGAAGGAACGCTTTCCTACCGCGCCCCTCGCGATCGGCGAGCACATCCGGGACGTGCAAAGGACGTTTCGGGAAGTCTTCGACCTCACGCCAGAGTTCAAGAGCGACGGGAGCCAGTTCGACTGGCTGCTGAAAGACGGCGAGGTCGTGGCAGCAGGAAGTATATCCTTCAAAGTCTTCTTCACGCCGGGCCACACCGCGGCCTGCTGCTCGTACCTGTTCGACGACGCGCTGTTTGCCGGCGACCTGCTGTTCATGCCGGATTCGGGGACGGGACGCTGCGACTTTCCGGGCGGGGATGCAAAGGCGCTGTACAGGTCAATTCGGGAACGAGTTTATGCGCTACCCGACGCGACGCGGCTGTTTACGTGTCACGACTATCAGCCGGACGGGCGTCCGCTGAAGTATGAGACGACGGTCGGCGAGCAAAAGGCAAAGAACGTCCAGCTGAACGGGAAGACTACGGTTGAAGCGTTCGTGCAGTTCCGGACGGAACGGGATAAGACGCTTTCGGCACCGAAGCTGCTTTATCCGAGCGTCCAAGTGAACATCGACGCCGGCAAACTCCCGGCCCCGCGTGCGAACGGCCGCCGCTATCTGAAGATCCCCTTGAGCTAAACCTGAATTTCCGAAAACTAGTTTACGGGCACGTTGAATTTCGGCGGCGTCGCCTGGTTCGCGGAAATGATGGCCGAGACGGTTGCGGGACCCTTTTCAGCGGTAGTACGACCCGCGTTCAAAGCCCCGATGACTGCAGGCTCGGCCAGCACCGGCTCCAGTAGCGGCAGCGGATCCGCGAGTTCCGGCGGATAGAGCTCCAGAAATGCCCGGATCTGCGCCGCAAACGACGCCGCGAACTCGGTCGGGTTCGGATGCTCGAAGAACTCGGGGCCGTCGGCGTTGCCTCCGGGAAACTCCGCCATGGCCGCCAGGGTCGATGCCAAGTCGACGTTCAACGCCAAGTCCGTGACACCCTCATCATTCAGCGTATCGGGCGGGATGCGCGCCATGTACGTGAATCCCGTGTCGGGATCCGCTGCGATCAGGAACGCCGGGCTCGTGCCGGGGAATGCGGTCGTAACGGAGTACGTTCCCGTTTTGGTCGACACTGCGATGATGGCGCCCGCTCCCGGCCAGCCGCCCGCGCCAGCATGGATCAGTCCGAGTGAGGCCGAGCGCATCCCGGAATACCCGGTGGTGCCGGGTGCAGCAGCCCATTCGATCGCGTCGAACTTCGCCTGGCAGCCGCTACCCGTACATCTGAGATTCACTTGGAACGGACGCCTCAAATGCGCGAAATCGACGCCGTTGGTCGCGATGGCCGACGCGGGGATCACGATTGCCTGCGGGACGGCAAGCGTCGAAGGATTGTAGCCGTATCCGGTAAGGTCGACGGCGACCGACGTCTTCGTCGTGGCGTCCTGAAGCAGCAACTCAAGAGACTGTCCAATGGCGCTGATTTCCACGGTGAAGCGCAGCGAGCCGTTCGCGTATCCCGAGAGATCGAGTGAATCCTTGGTCGCGATCGTCACGTAGGATACGCCCGTGCAGGTAGCCGTCGATTCGACGAGAACGGCTCCTTCGGGAAGCACCGCCGAATGGTCGGTGGCGCCCAACTTGACGCAGGATTGCCAGGACGCGGCGAGGTCGTATCCCGCTTTGCCGGCGTTGAACAGCTTCACGCGCGACGCGCTGAGCGGGACCTGTACGGTACCCGCGAGCTTGACGAACAGGTCCCCCGGCTCGTCCGCCTTGTCTTCCGCTTTGCCGCAACCGGCCAAGCCCACCACAATCGCCCAAACGGCCAAATACCGAGCCATGAGTACCTCCATCCTAGAGCAGGACTCCATGCAAGATGACGCCACCGACGGTGAAATAAATGATCAGCCCGACGACGTCTACGAGCGTCGCGACGAACGGAGCCGAAGCACTAGCTGGGTCGAAGCCGAGCCGGCGCAGCATGAAAGGCAGCATGGAGCCGGAGACGGATCCCCAAAGCACGACGCCGACGAGGCTGACCGCGACGGTGGCGCCGACCAAGGCGTAATGTTCGCCGTAAATTTGCTGCGTGTTAGGCCAAAGCAGGATGCGAATGAGGCCGATCACGCCGAGGATCAAGCCAAGGGCAAGGCCCATCAGGATCTCGCGGCCGAGCACGCGCCACCAGTCGGTGAGCTTGACCTCGCCCAGCGCGATGGCGCGCACGACGAGCGTCGACGCCTGCGACCCGGAGTTGCCTCCGGAGCTGATGATCAAAGGAATGAAAAGGGCGAGGACCACGGCCTTGGCGATCTGGCTCTCGTAGTACGCCATCGCGGTCGCCGTCAGCATTTCGCCCATGAAAAGTACGGTCAGCCAGCCGGCCCGCTTTTTCAGCATGCTCAGGAAGCTGACGTTCAGATACGGCGCCTCGAGGGCCTCGGTACCACCGAGGCGCTGGATGTCTTCCGTGGCCTCTTCCTTGACGACGTCGACGATGTCGTCGACCGTCACGATCCCGTGCATCCTCCCGTCGTCGTCGACGATCGGAATGGCGATCAAGTCATGCTGGGCGAACAGCTGCGACAGCTCTTCCTGGGCCATGTCGAGCGGCGCCGTGATGACGACCGTCTGCATGACTTCCGTGACTTTTTTTGCCTGCGGCGCGACGAAAAGCTCGCGGAAGGAGACGACGCCCATCAGCCTCTGCTGGTTGTCCAGGACGTAGCAGTAGTAGATCGTTTCGACCTGGCCGCGCGCTTGCTTGTGCAGGTAGGTGATCGCCTCGTCGACGCTCATGTCGGGCCGCACGCGTGCGTAGCGCGGGCTCATCAGGCCGCCGGCTTCGTCTTCGGCGAAGGCGAGGAGCGCGATGACTTCCTTCTTCGTCGAGACGTCGAGCAGCGCCAGCACGCTGGCTCGCTGATCCTCACCGAGCTCCTGCAGGATGTCGGTGATGTCGTCCGGCTCCAGCTGCCGAAGCCACCAGCGACGGTCCACGTCCGAGAGCGCGATCAGTATTTCGCACTGCTCGGGGGGTTCCAAGCCGTTGAAGAAGTCTTCCGCTTCCTCGCGCGGCATCCCTTTGAAGGCTTCCAAACGCTCCTCGGGCGTCAAACCTGCCCAGTTCTGCTGGAGGTCCGGCACGGGCGTTTGCGTCAGAGGTCGTGGTTCCGAGGAAAAAAGCGTCGCCATGGGCCTGCCATATCCCAGGAGTAAATGCCGCAGCAAGTCAGATCCTAGAGTATCTGCGCGGCCTTGTCGTGCAGAGTCCGGATCGCGTCGCCGAGCCTGACGGCATTGAGAGGCTTCGACATGAAGACGTCGAAGCCCGCTTCGAACGCGGCGCGCTCGTGGTCCTTGTCTGCGAAGGCGGTCAGGGCGATCGCGGGGGTTCGGCCCCCTTCGGCAGGTCCCAGCGTCCGGACTCGGCGAATGTAGGAGTATCCGTCTTCCTGGGGCATGCTGATATCGCATACGATGACGTGCGGGCGATGCTCTTTGAAAGCCTGGAATCCCTCTTCGGCGCTTTCCGCCGAAGAAACGTGGGCGCCGTCGCGTTGCAGAATACGGCTGACCAGGATGCGCGCGTCGGGATCGTCGTCGATCGCGAGCACGACAATGCCGTTGAGCTTGCCCGGGGTCGTCCCCGAGGAGATTTTGATCTGCGAGCGCATTAGAAATACATACCAGAGAGTACAGGATTAGCGAGAGTGCAAAGGAATCGCCAAGCCATAGGAGGGGTTAAGACCTCACCGGGAGACCGAGGTGCCCAGAAAGTGCTATAATCCTTGCAATGCGTAACGGCAAATAGGGGCGGAGGTTGGCCTTTTGGCAATCAAGGGTGAGAACATTTTGCTGGTTCAGGAAGACGGCCAGGAAAAGCTCGGGCTCGTTCCAGCGCTCTCATCGGCGAAGGCCAACGTTTTCCACGCCAAGAATCTCACGAAAGCCCTCTGGTACGTGGACGGGGCGCGCTTCGCCCTTATCCTGATCGCGACCAAGGGCCGCCGCGACGCACCCCTGGATCTACGCAGATCGGCAAGCCCGGAATCAAAGGGTCGGCCCCCGGGCCGGGTGAATACGTGACGGCCCTCATCGCCTTCAACGGCCAGGGCCAGATGGGATCGATGGCGCTGGCCTTCGACCACCGCTCGATCGACGCCATGGCCAGCAAAGTGTTCGCCCAGCCTGGAGTGAAGCTCGACGCCGTCGGCATTGCCGACCTCGCGGGCGAGCTCGCCAACCAGGTGCTAGGAAAGACGAAGGCGAACTTCATGAAGCTCGGCCTGCAAATGCAGATGGGGGCCTGCCGGAGGTCGTCGTCGGCGAGCATCATTTCGTGCATCACAAAGTGCATCGTCCGGTGATTCAGGTCGGCGTCACCCACGCCGACGCGAGCTGCCGCATGGAATTTTCCGTCGCCGCCGGTACGGTGGAAGCGATCGACGTGAAGGAAAGCAAGGACTCCGTGGAAGGCGTCGTTCTTTTCTAGAGCCCACGGCTGTGACCGGGCCGACACACCCTACGCGCGCCCGGGCCTCGGGTTTCCCGGGATTTTTCACCTGCCTGAGCTGGTCCGGGTCTTGCTCCTTCGAAGGGAGCACCCCGCGGAGACCGCCCTTGCAAACCGACTTTCTGGCCCTCGTTCTGGCATCGACGATGATCGTCCCTCCCGGCTGCGCGACGGCCGACCGGAACGCCTATTCGGTCACGGAAGGGCTGCAGACCAACGGCGCCGGTTTGATCGAGCTGGACGGCCTGAAAATCGAGCACGTCATCTACCGCGACGTCGAACACGCGGAAAACCGGGCGCTGCAGCTGCTCCTCAAAGCCGGCATCGTGCCGGTGCTCGTACGCATCGAAAACGTCGGGACGACGCGCCAGCGGATCGATCCCGCCGCCTTCAGCTTGAGAGACGAGCTGGGCGATCTCGCGGCGGTACCGCCGAACGACATGCCGCAGGAGATCGACTCGGCCACGGGCGAGCGCCAGACGGTCGGACACAATCGCGCGTCGAACATCGCAGCGGGGATTCTGATCCTCTTTATCGTGGTCATCCTCGTCGCCGCACTCGGCGGCAAGGGCGGTGGCGGCGGCGGCGGGCTCGGCGGCTGCTGCGGCGGGTCGGGCAGCGGAGGCGATTCCACGGTTTCGACGATCGACTACCGGAAAGCGTTCCTCAAACCGAGGAATCTGAAGGCCGGAGCGACCGCCGAGGGTCTAATTTTCTACCGCTCGACGGACCGGAGAGAACCCCGTTGGGAATCGTTGGCGCTCGATTTCAATGCGCCCGCTCCGTCCGACTGAGTCATTGGTTATGACGCCGTCGCCCCCCGAGGCCAAATGTAAGGGGGCATCAGGGTTGCAGAGTAACCGCCCTTCGTCCCTAGACATTTTTGACTTGGCGAATTTCCTAAAGGTCGGTGCGGGAATTGCCGAGCAAGACTATTGGTCAGCTGTAATATCAGAGGGTTGGAATGTCGAGCGTTTACATCAGGCGCATCTCGCAGATAACAGTCGTTTGTTTGCTCGCTGGTTTCGGTCAGGCATGCAAGAGCAATTCCGACGGCGGTTCTGACGACAAAGGCACCACGGTCGCGAG
>JAYVBB010000162.1:0-4077 GCA_043750715.1 Pseudomonadota bacterium
GACCGATCACGCCTATGCGGACGAGCAGCTCGATGCCTTCAACAGCGCCCGAAAAGTCTTCGCCGACGCCGGGTTCTCGCTCCTGTCGCACGCGGCCGCGAGCGCTCCGGCCTTGATCCTGGGCGAAAGCCGCTTCGACCTGGTCCGGATCGGGATCTCGCTCTACGGGGTTTGGCCCTCGCCCCTGACGCGGGTTTCTTACCTCCAGCTCAACGCCAAGGTGCTGGATCTCAAGCCGGTGGCCCGCTGGGTGACGGAAGTGACGACCGTGAAGGGCGTCAAAGCCGGCCAATATATCGGGTACGGCTGCACTTTCCGGTCGATCCGCGACATGCGTATTGCAGTTTTGCCCGTGGGCTATTACGAAGGGTATCCGAGGATCGCCGGCGAAAACGCCAGCTACGTCCTCATCCGGGGCAAGCGGTGCCCGCTGGTCGGCCGGATCTGCATGAACATGATGATGGTGGACGTCACCCATCTGGACCAGGTCGAAGTCGGCGATCCCGTGACCCTGATCGGCGACGACGGCAAGGACCACGTATCAGCGGGTGACGTCGCCGGCTGGTCGAAGACGATTCACTACGAGCTTTTGTCGCGCATTCACCCCGAGATTCCGCGACGCCTGACGGACTGAGAACGATGACAGATTCATTGGTTCACTACCACCTGTACGAATACAAGGCCCGCGCCGCGATCGCCGAGACGACCGAGATCGTCCGCGAAGCGCAGCGGCGTCATGGCCTCGACCCCTTGACAACGATCGCCGTCGGGCGCGCGATCAGCTGCGCGGCGCTGCTGGCGTCAGTGCTCAAGAAGAGCAGGGAATACTTCCACTGCTCCTTCACCGGCGAAAACGGCCTTCTCCATAAGGTCGTCGGCGAATGCAACGGCGAAGGCCACTGCCGCGGTTATGCTTCTCCGGCGCGCCTGGCGGACGTGATGCAGCCCGGACAAACCGTGCCGCTGTCGGTCGGTGAAGCGCTTGGCGGCGCCGGCCGCTTGTCGGTGACGCGCGGCGATCCCCGCGAAGACGTCAGTCCTTACAATGCCGTGATCGCGCTGTTCAACGGCGAGATCGCCACCGACATTGCCAAGTATCTCACCGAGTCGGAGCAGATCCCGTCAGCCGTCGCCGCCGGAGTGAAGCTCGACCACAGCGGCAAAGTCCTCGCGGCTGGCGGCGTGCTCGTGCAAAAGCTCGCGGGCACCGACCTCTCGGATCAGGTTCTGAAGGACCTCGAGTTCAAGATGGGCAAGGAGCTGCACCTTACGGACCGCCTGGCCAAGGGCGAGTCGCACGAGCAGATCATCCAGTTCCTGCAGGGCGGCAAGGACGGCTACGGCCTCCTGACCGACCGCGCGATCCGGTTCCAATGCAGCTGCTCCCGCACCAAAATGGCGGACGCCTTCGCCGCGCTCGGGGAAAAAGAGCTGCGGGAAATCGAGCGCGAAATCGGCCTGCTCGAGATGCGCTGCCACTACTGCTCGACGAAACAGGAATTTCAGCTGGCCGAGCTGATCAAACACTGATCTGGTTGAACGATTCCAGAATCGCCAGGATTTTTTCTTGACTCGGCTCTTCTCCGGCCAGTTTTTGCTCGATCAGGGGCCATAGCCTCTCCGCGCTCGTGCGAGTCAGGCGAGGGTGCAGGTAACCCATTTGCCAGGCAGAGAAAAGGCGTTTGGAGGTTGAAGTCGAGAGAATCGAAGTCACTTGCGTGTGCCGATCGTCCTTCTCTATGATGCGAAAAAGAGCGCGGACTTTTGCTTCCTCTCCCTCCAGCAGGTGAAGAAAATGCCGGTCCCGGCAAAGCAGAAGTCCCGTCCCGTCAAGTCGAGCCTCGCGTTGTTTCTACGCGACGTTTCGAGGGTGGCCAGGATCAATCCGTCCGTAATGGGGACGGCGGAGCGGCTGAGGTAGAAAAGCTGAAAAATCATTGCAGACTTAGGTTTCAGAATCATCCGTGAACTTGCCGAGCATCTTGCTGGCGAGATCGAGCGCTTTGATGCTGATCGGCGTCCTGAGGTAGGTCGCGGCGGCGGCGATCGGCACTTCCGTCGTGCCGTGGTCGGCGACCGGTCCGCTGACGCGCTCTTCGCTGAGCTCGTCGGTGAATTTGGCGATCATCCGGTCTGACGGGGCGGCGTCGGCTTTGCTCAGCGTCAGGGCGGCTTTGATGACGTCGTTAGAGAAGGCCGCGAGGATCCGGTTCGACCGGTCCATGGGTAAATTCCTCAGTACGAAGGCAATTTCTTCCGGGCCGAGCCGGTGGAGCGCGTCAGCGAGCGCCTGGTCGGACGCGGCCTCGACCAAAATGCCGAGCTTTTCCAGGCGTTGTTTCCGGCGGTCCAAGAAGGGGAACATCGGCGCTCCGAACCACAAAAATGACAGGGAAATGCGGATACCTGCAGTCTATCACGCCGCCGCCGCCGCATGCTAGAATCAGGGAATGCCCACCAAAAAGCATCTCATATTGACCTACGGCGTCTCCGGAGGCCGGCAAAGGACCGTGGTTCTGTCGCTGCCTCGCGTCAACACGCTCCTGGCCGCGATGGCAGTCATGGCGGTCTGGTCGCTCGGCAGCATCGGCTATTTCGTGCTGGACGGCTTCCGGACGGAGGCCGCGGCCATTGCGACCGTTGCCGCTGCCCCGCAACCGATCGTCGGTACGGCAATGGATCAGGCTCCGCAGGCCGCGGAACCGCCCGCGGTTCCCGAAGCGCCAAAGACGATCGAAACCGTTCCGGCGGAACTCGCCGAAAAACTCGAGCCCGTGGCCGTGGCGCAACCCGTCGCCGAGCCCGTGGCGTTGGCCGTCGCGCCGCAGGTCGAGGAAAAGCCGGCGCTGGCCGCTACCCTCGAGGACTACCGAGCCAAGGAAACGAGCGGCAAGCTCATCACGCGTTTCTCCGTACGCAACCTCTCGCAGGCCACGCTTCGAGGCAAGGTGATCGCCGAAGCCGAATTCGTCGCGCCCGACGGCTCGGTGAAGACGGTCACGAGCCAGCAGGACTACAAGGCCCGGACGCTGAGCCAGAAGCAGCTCTATTTCACCGCGCCCGGTCCCGGCAAATTCACCAAGGTCCGCATCACGGTGAACGACCAGACGACTCAGCGCGCCATCGTCTTTTTCAAATAAAGACCGAAGCGCGTGCCTTCGGGATCCTCGACCTGGTAGATCGAGCCGTAGCCCATGAGCGGCATCGGGCCGAAGCGCTTCTTGCCGCCGGCTTTTTCCACCGCCTTCACCACCGCCTCGGGGTCCTCGACGGCGAAATACAAGACAACTCTAGATTCCTCGCGAGCGTCGCCTGCGGCGGCGCTCTGGGAATGACGGGGGGTCAGGGCGATGCCGAAGGGGCAACCGTCGGGTACCTGCAGCACGACGTACTCGTGGAGCTCTGCGGGGACGACCTTCCAGCCGAACGCTTCTTCGTAGAACGTGGCGGCGGCTTTCAGGTCTTCGACCTGCACCTCGATCTGGCAAAGCCGGGTCGGATCGATCACCGGCGGACTTCGAGCTTGCCCTTCTCGTTGACGAAGAGCGGGCCGACGACCTGGCCGTTCGGGAACTTGGCCACGTCTTTGACGGTCCAGCCCCTCTTCAAGTAGGCCTCGATCACGGACTTCCGGAGCCGCGTGTTGTCGGCGCTGTCGTCGGCGAGGAAGCGCTCGAGGAGCGTGGGCACTTCGGCTTCGTCTTGCTCGATCAGGACTTCCGTCGCGGCGAAGCGCACGCGCTCGTCGGGATCGTTCAGGAAGTGGCCGAGCTTGCCCGCGAATGCCGGTAGCTTCATTTCCACGAGATAGCAAAGGATGTCGTAATTCTTGTCGACCTTGGCCTGGTCGAACGAAACGTCGCCGAAATCGAGCGCCGATTTCAGGATGTCGGCCACCTGCGATTCGTCGCCGAGGGCTTTGAGGACTTTGATCGGCCAGGCGATGCGGCTGGTGACGAGCAGGTGCTCTCTCACGACCGGCAGTGCGTCCTGGCCATAGCCGAGGATGCCTTCCATTGCCGACTCTTTTTCGCGGGTGTCGTTGATCCCGTGCTCGAGGCTGTACTCGAAGCGTTG
>JAYVBB010000163.1:0-3759 GCA_043750715.1 Pseudomonadota bacterium
AGCAGCTTCGGCTCGCCGCGGCGAAACACTTCGCGCGCTTCGCCTGCAATGATGTCCTCGAGACAGCCGCCGCTCAGCAGGCCGATCGGCTCGCCCGCCTCCGGGACGAACATCATCGCGCCGGGCTTCCGGTAGGTCGAGCCCTCGGTGCGCACGACCGTCGCCAGGACTCCCGCGGCGCCTTGCTGGAGCGCCAGCGCGATGCGCCGGGAGGTGTGCCGCAGCTCGAGAGTCATTTGCTCCCGTCTTTGTCGTCGGACGACAGGTTGGACGCCCAGCCGCTGATCGTGTCGCTCAGCCTGTGAAAGAATCCGGACATCGTGTCGACCGTCGTCGCCGAGGCATCCTTCGCCGTGTCTTTCGTGGTACCCGCGACGTCGACGGCCGCGTCCTTGACCTCGAGAGCCGCATCCTTGGAAGTCTTGCCGACTTCGACGGCGACGTCCTTCGTCGTTTCGCCGACGTCGACGGCGGCATCCTTCACCTGGACGGCCGTCGCCTTCACTTTTTGGCCGACGGCCTTGCCGAGCTTGCCGAACGAGGCCCCGAGGTCCTTGACGCTCTGCTTCAGCTCATCCGTTTTGATTTCGTCGGCTCGCGCGTGAGCGGACACGGACAGTAGCGCCACCACGAGGGTGATTCTGACGAGCGCCATGGCTTCTCCCGGGTCGTTTGCCGTCATCTTATCACAGCCGGGAGACGGGCTCAGCGGGGCTTGTCGGGCGCTTTCCCCATGAACAGGGTATGCCAGCCGCCCGACGTCGCGTGCGCCCGGGCGCGCTGCACGTCGACCTCGTAACCAGCTCTGGTCAGGCGTTTGGCGAAGAGCGGATCGGCGGAGGCCGACCAGAAGCCGACGACGCCCCCGGGTTTCAGGGCGCCCTGGATCCGGTAGAGACCCATTTCCTCATAAAGCCGGTCGTTGAAATCGGTGGTGAAGCCGCCCGGGCCGTTGTCCACGTCGAGCATGATGCCGTCGAACGTCCCGCGCTCGCGGTCGATGATCTTGGCCACGTCTTCCTCGACCACCCGGACGCGGGGGTCGGCCAAAACGTCGGCGCCGAGCTTGTATTCGGGGTTGCGGTTCCACGCAACGACCTGCGGCATCAGCTCGCTGACGACCACCTTGGCATCCGGCGCGAGCTGGGCAAGGGCCGAACGCAGCGTGAAGCCAAAGCCCAGGCCGCCGACCAGCACGCGGATACCCTTTCGCTTGGAAAATCCGGCGCAAACGAGCTCGGCCAAACGCTCCTCTGAAGCGTGCCGGCGGGTCGACATCAGCTCGACTCCGTCGACGCGGATGACGTAGCGCCCGTCGTGCTCGAACAGCTCCAAACGCTTGCCGTCGGGTGTCTCAGTCTTTTCTAACAGTATGGAACGCTTCATCGGGGTCCCGGAATAATGGAATCTATCTAGCAAATTATAGTTTGGCCTGGCCCCTTACCAAAGGGGAGACGGTCTGATAAACCAAAAAATGAGGGCGAAACACCTTTCGCCAGGAAGGAACGACATGAAGGTCGAACAAGAAAATACGATCCGCCGTCGCATCATCGGAGAGTATCTCAAAAAGAAGAGAGAGAAGAAGCAGCTGACGCAGTGGGACGTGGCCCGCACCCTGGACTACACCACGGCGCAGTTCGTCAGCAACTGGGAACGCGGCATCTCGCTGCCGCCCATGGACGCCCTGCCGAAGCTGGCCTCGCTCCTCAAGGTGCCGGGCAAGGAATTCGTCGACGTCATGGTCAAGTACCAGGAAGAAGTCCTGAAGCACCAGAAGAAGGAAATGCAGAACCTCTTCCGCACGGCCCGCGCCTAGAGCCCGGCGAGATAGCCGACGGCGGCCCCGGCCAGGACGAGCCACGCGGCGCTCCCCTTGAAGAACCAAAGCACGGCGAAGCTCGCCAAGGCCAGAGCACCGGTCGGGGGTCCGGTGAGGGCCGACCGGGCGAGCTGCCAGCCGACGAAAGCCAGCAGCGCCCAAGACGCCGCGTTGATCCCGTCGAGGGCCGCGGCCAGAGCCTTCGAGGCACGAAGCTTCGGCAGCAGCGGCGCCGTCAAGGCGACCAGGACGAACGCCGGCAGGAAAATGCCGGCGGTCGCTACTGCGGCGCCGCCGTAGCCGCCTAGCAAGTAACCGATGAACGTCGCGGTCGTGAACACGGGGCCGGGGGTGAACTGGCCCACCGCCACGGCGTCCATCAGCTGGGCTTCGGTCAGCCAGTGCCAGCGTTCGACGAAGTCGGCGCGGAGAAACGCCAGCAGCACATAGCCGCTTCCGAACAGCACCGAGCCGATCTTCAGGAAAGCGAAAAAGAGCGGCACCAGCGGCGCCGCGACGGCGCGGAAAATTCCGGCCGGACGGTCGGCTCCCCAGGCTCCGAACAGCACCCCCGCGCCGCCGAGAATCGCCAGCTCGGGCAGGCCCGCGGCCGCTAGCAGCAGGCAGGCGATGGCGGCGACGGCCAGCACTTTCGTTTTGAGGGCCGACTTGCCGAGTCCCCAAAGCGCCTGAGCCACGACCGCGACGATCACCGGCTGAATCCCGTGCAGCATCGACGCGACCGCGGGCAGCGTGCCGTACTCGACGTAAAGACGGGCGATCACCGTGACGATGATCACTGCCGGGAGAATAAAGCAGGTTCCCGCGACGAGGAGCCCCGGCAGGCGGGCCTGCCGCCAGCCGACATGGAGCGCCAGCTCGGTGGAGTTCGGTCCGGGGATGAGCTGGGCTGCCGCATAAAGATCGAGAAAGGTCTGGTCGTCGAGCCAGCGCCGCCTTTCCACCAGTTCCTTCCGCATCAGAGCGACGTGCGCGGCTGGGCCGCCGAAGGAAATCAAGCCCAGGCGCAAAAAGACGGCGGCGAGGGTCTTGAGGCTCAGAGAGCGCCTTTGGCCTTCAGGGCGTTCTGCATCTGGACGCCGTGAATCAGCGCCATGCCGGCTTCCATTGCGGCGGTGACGTGCAGCGCTTCGGTCATCTGCTCGGGATTCGAGCCCGTTTCGAGGCACGTCGTCGTGAAGGCGTCGATGCAGTAAGGACACTGCTTGGCCGTTGCGACGGCGAGCGCGATCAGCGCTTTTTCGCGGCGCGACAAGGCGCCATCTTCGCCGATGATCCCGTTGTAGTACTGAAAGAACTTTTCCATGTGCTTTGGGGCAAATTTGCCGACCTCGGCAAAGCGTCCCAGATCTTTCGACTCATAGTAGTCCGCCATGTGCTCTCCTCAAACAGTCGTGCCGCCGCAGCTGGAGCCGGCTCCCGCCGTACAGCCGAAGCAGTGGTCTCCCGTGCGGATCCGGCGCCGCAGGGCATCGTTCTCGTCGTATTCGAACACGGTGCGCGCGCCTTCGCGCTCGACCTGCAGGTCGAGCATCTGGTTGAAGTCGCAGTCGTAGATCCGGCCGTCGTGAGAGACGCTGAGCAGCGTCCGGCACATCAGGCCCCCGACGGCGCCCGGATTGAACGCCCCTATCAGCTTCTCCAGGTACTCTTCATAGGTCTTGGCGCGCACCAGCTGGGCTTTGAAGCGGTGGATGGGCATGTTGGTGAGCGCGAACAGGTGGTTGAACACGATGCCGAATTTGGCCTGGAGCTCCCGTTTGTAGTCTTTTTCGAGGCTTTCCTGCGGGGCGGGCAGGAAGGCTCCCACCGGATTGTAGACGAGGTTCAGCTCGAGGCCGGTGCCGTCCTTGCCGAAGCCCGCCGCGTTCAGCAGCCTCAGGCTTTCGATGCTCTTCTTGAAGACGCCGTCGCCTCGT
>JAYVBB010000164.1:0-2923 GCA_043750715.1 Pseudomonadota bacterium
AGGAAGAGCGGTTGGCGCGTCGTGGCTCGAGTGAGGGCGTTCATATCCATAAGCTCCGTGAGTTCGGTCCGGCTCGTGCGGACTCCAGAGCTTCTCGGAGAGCTAAGACCGAAAACTAAGGGACAGAGCGCTTCGTCCGCCGCGCCGTGTCCCGGAACGCCCCGAGGCTCAAGGGGTTCACCCGAAGGGCCGTGAAAACGCGGTCTTAAACGTCCCGCCGATCATGCCGATTTGCCAATGTTCATGGTAGCTTGCCGGTGACCCCCGGCGTTTGCCTTGTTGCCCGCCCCGGTTTGGCGTGTTACTGACTTGAAGGACAGATCACCAATAAATCCACGATCTCATCCGGATGAGGCGGGCATGATATTCGACTGGCTTGCAGGGCTGTTCTCCAACGACCTCGCCATCGACCTCGGAACGGCCAACACGCTGGTCTACGTCAAAGGCCAGGGCATCGTGATCAACGAGCCCTCGGTCGTCGCGATCAATAAGAATCTCACGGGCCCCAAGCGCATCCTCGCCGTCGGCAAGGAAGCGAAGGAAATGCTGGGCCGCACCCCGGGCGACATCGTCGCCATCCGCCCTCTGAAAGACGGCGTCATCGCCGACTTCGAGATCACCGCCGCGATGATCCGCTACTTCGTGGAAAAGGCGCACAACCGCCGCACGATGGTGAAGCCCCGCGTCATCGTCTGCGTTCCTTACGGCATCACGAACGTCGAGAAGCGCGCCGTCAAGGAAGCCGCGGAATCCGCCGGCGTCCGCGAAGTGTTCCTGATCGAAGAACCGATGGCAGCCGCGATCGGTGCCGGCCTTCCCGTCACCGAGCCTTCCGGCAGCATGATCGTCGACATCGGCGGCGGCACCACGGAAGTCGCGGTCATCTCGCTCGCGGGCATCGTCTACTCCAAATCGGTGCGCGTCGCCGGCGACAAGATGGACGAAGCGATCGTCAACTACATCAAACGCAAATACAACCTGCTCATCGGCGAGCGGACCGCGGAAGACATCAAAATCGGGATCGGCAACGCCTACCCGTCGGACATCATCGAAACGATGCACGTCAAGGGCCGCGACATGGTCGCCGGGATCCCGAAGACGATCCAGGTCACCTCCGAAGAGATCCGCGAAGCGATCGCCGAGCCGGTCAACATCATCGTCGAAGCCGTGCGCGTGGCCCTCGAGCAGACGCCGCCGGAGCTCGCCGCGGATATCGTCGACAAAGGCATAGTGCTCGCCGGCGGCGGCGCGCTGATCAAGAACCTCGACGTGCTGCTGCGCGAAGAGACGGGCCTCCCGATCATGATCGCGGAAAACCCGCTGACGTCGGTCGTGATCGGTTCCGGCAAAGCGCTGGACCAGATCCACGTGCTGAGTGGCATCACGCAGTAAAATCCTGCTCCTCGCGACGCTCGCCTTCGCCTCTCCGGCGCGGGCGGAGGATCCTTGCGCCGGCTTCGCCGCGTTCGTGAAATCCGGCGTGCCGGCGGATCTGCTGCGGCAGGCGCTGACGTTCCGCGAGACACGTCGCGGCGACGTGAAGAACCAGAGCCTGCTCGCTATCGCGGACTATTCCCGGAATTCGCGCGAGGCCCGCTTTCATTTGCTGGATCTCGGCCGCGGGACCGTCGAGCACTTCAAGGTTTCGCACGGCTCGGGTGAGATCGGCAGGAAGAAGTACGGCGATCCGGATCACGACGGCATGCTCGACCGGTGCGCGGTCGACGCGACGCTCGCAGCGAAGTTCCGGAAGCACCCGCGCGGCAACATGACGCGTCCGGGATTTTTTCTCACGGCCGAGCTCTACCTGTCGGCGGACCATTTGCAGAAGATCGACAAGCACGGGGCGCTCTCTTCGGGTTGGCCGAACGTGGCGGCGACGCCGAAGAAGAACGCGCTGCGCATGGTCGGGCTCACACCTCGCGTCAACGACGACGCGCTCACCCACGGCGTCGTCATGCACGGCGCCTGGTACAACCAGCAGGAAGTGATGGGCCGGAGTTACGGTTGCCCGGCGTTCACGCCCGACGCCGCGAAAACGCTGCTGCCGAGGCTTGCCGACGGAGTCCTGTTTTACGCGTCGGCGCCGGTGTGCGGGAGCGACATGAAAACGGTCCTCGCGCAGGTTCCCGGCTGGGAAAAGACCTGCGCGAAGGAGTGACGGAGAGGGGCGAGGATCAGCCTTTGCCGCAGTTGCCGATGGGCTTGCCTTCGTGAGGTGTGATCGCCATCGGGTACCAGAGCGGGCCTCCGCCGGTGGCGATCTTGATTACGAGGCATTCCGTGGTGAGGTCGGCATGCATCAATATACTACGGTCGGGGTGGGCGTTCGGTTTCAACGTCGCGACGAAGTTGCCTTCGACCTGCGTGGAGTTCAGGTAGATCCGCTCGTTGGAGGGAAGCTCGCCGTCGGTCGAACGAAACACCTGCTGGCCGGCCGGGAGCCAGGCGTTGATGAGCCGCGTCTGCCAAATCGAGTCTCCCCACTGACCGAACGGGCGCTCGAACTGGGCGATGTCCACCTGTCCTCCGTTGGCCTTGACGCCGATGAGCCGGCTCAGTTTGGCGTCGACTTTGAGGCATTCGACGGCCGCGGGAATGCCGAGCAGCTCGTCCAGATGCCGGTCACGGTCCCAACATGAAGAGTACCCCGAGCGTTCGTCGCTCCATTTGATCAGGCGCTGGAACTGCCGGCGCGCGACGGTGTCGTCGCCTTCGGCGGCGTGGGCCGGGAAGTCCTCCGCCATCAGGTTCAAGTAACCCATCCGGTCGTGCAGGTTGTGCTCGTGAGGCAGACCGAAAAGATGGCCGATTTCGTGCTGCAGGGCGGCCTGGAAATTAGCCTGGTCGTAGATGCTCCAGACTTCGGGCTTCATGTCCTTGAGATTCGGGTAGTGCGGGCTCTCCGGCTTGTCCGGCGAAA
>JAYVBB010000165.1:0-1726 GCA_043750715.1 Pseudomonadota bacterium
GCAGCTCATGATCGAAGCCAACGGTCAGGATCTGGTCAAGCACCGTAACGAGCTGCAAAAGCTCGCGTTCATTCTTCCGGACGCCGACGCTTCGCTGACCGCGGCGCAGATCGCGCCGCATCTCGGCATGCTCCGGGAAGACGACGCCTTCCAACTCGACCGCCTGCTTCTCCTGAAACAGGGAGCAAAAGCCCAAGCCCTCGTTTCGGGACTGCTCGCCCGCGGAGAAAAAGGCCTCGGCCTCGTCTCGATCCTCTCGGGACACTGCCGGAACAGCCTGAAGCTCGGCGCCGCCCTGGCGGACGGCAAAACGCCCGACCAGCTTGTCGGGTTGGTGCGGCTGTCGCCTTTCATCATCAAAAGTTACGCCCAGAGCCTCGGTCGCTCGATGGACCCGAAGCCCTACACGAAGGCGCTGCTCCTCTGCCAGGACGCCGATCGCATGATGAAGTCGAGCTCCGTGCGCGAGGAGCTCATCTTGAGCCAAATCATCGAAGTTCTTGCCGGGTGCTGAGAGTTCTTGTCTAATAGAGGCATGCTCTCCCTCATCTTTGCCCTGCTTTCCGCCCTTTCGGGTCGAGCCTTCGCCGAGGGCCCGGACCAGGCATTGGGGACGGTGAGCGAAGTGCTGATGCCGCCTTACCAGGCCGGCGCGATGGAGAGGGAGTTCCCGGCCGCGGACCTCCGCTTCGCCAACGCGAAGCAGCTCTGGGTGATCGGGCAGGATTCGCTGTTCCAATGGGACGTCGACAGCAAGAAGCTGAAACGCCTGACGCTGACGCCGGAGAACGACAAGGCCCTGATCGGCCCCCTGGCGCTGCTCGGCACCGACGGCGTCAGCATGTTCGCCGCGGCCGACGGTGCGCTCTTCCAGGTCGGCTGGGAGCAAGGCCGCGTTTATCGCTACCAAAGCACTTCCGCGACGGCGGGCCGGCCGCTGGCCTTCGACGCCGACGGCGACACCGTCTGGCTCGTGCACAACAACGCCGTTCTGAGCCTCGACCGTTACGGCAAGACGTTGAAGCCGCTGCGTCACGTCCCGCTCCTGCAAGGGGTGACGAAGGCGGTGCTCGACGCGTCGGCGAAAGTCCTCTGGTTCGTGAAAGGCAAACGCATCTTCCGGCTGGCGATCGACCGCGAGGACGCCCAGCCTGCCGCGGTGCTGGAAGCCAAGCACGCTCTGCTCGATCTGAAACTCTCCGGCCACGAGCTGATCGCGCCGACGGCGCACACCGTTCTGCTGCTTTCGCCGGAAGGCAAACTCGTGCGCTCGATCCCGGTGGAAGGCTCGCGCCGGATCATCGCGGTCGACGTAGGCAAGGAATCCCATGCCTACCTCTTCAACGACCAGCTCCTCGAAGTCTTTTTGACGAAAGAAAAGGCGACGCTCCGGTTCCGTCTGCCGCTGGAAGACGACGACAAGATCACGAAAATCGCGCTTTCGGGCCGCCGCCTCGGCGTCCTGGTCGACGGCAAGCCCCGCGTGTTTACGCTAGGCCGCAAACGCTAATCGTCCTATAAGGTGGGCTCGAACCGCTTAATGAGGATTGATCCATGCGGAATATGATTGCCCTCGCTCTCGCTTTGACGTCGACCGCCGCGCTCGCCTCCGAAACGCGGATGATCACGCTGCGCCATTCCCCGGGTCTCGTCGACGAAACCGACGTCTACGAATTCCCGTCCGTGATCACCGAGCACTCAATCGCTCTCGTCGAGCTGGGCACGG
>JAYVBB010000166.1:0-3243 GCA_043750715.1 Pseudomonadota bacterium
GCGGCATTTGACGCCGCAATATTGGCATTGATAACGATCCCGCAGCAGGACGTTCTTCCGCGTGCAGCGGACGAAGCCAAAGCGGCTGACTACTTGGACGTACCGTACGAGGCGCACGACACTCGGCAACGGAATCGCCTTGGACACCGAACGCGCCAGTTGGTCATAGCGCGCGATGACTTCGGCCTTCTCGGCCATTACCAAGCACAGAGCCCGTTGCCAGCTGATGAGCTGCATGGGCTCATAACCTGCATTTAGAACCAAGGTTCGCATGGGTACTCTCACTGTTCATTGTACACGAAAAACTTGCCGGATCAAAAATTAAAGCTTCATTCCTATCGTCGCGAAGAGCTCTTGCTCCGATGCCGAGTAACTTCCGCCGTTCCAGGAATCGGGAAAATCGTGGTCGCGTGTAGAGAGGCCCATGCCGACGTCCGCTTCCATCCCGCTCTGGGAGAAGCGCAGCATCGCGCGCACCCGGTTGTACTTCAGCTGGTCCTTGCCGTTGCCGCGGGCGCGGACGCCGATGCGGTCGTAGACCATCAACTCGCCGAAGTTGAGCTCCGATTGCTCCTGGCCCACCGAGGCCCGGAGCGTCGCCGCCTTCGCCAAATCCCAGTCGAATCCGACCAGCACCAGCTGGCGCTTGATCAAATACTGGTCGGGATCCAGGCCGTAAAGCGAGACGTTGGTCGTGTCGTCGTCAGCCGTCGTGCCTTCGGCGAGGTCGTCGATCTCGTTGATCCAGCGCTTGGCGAGCACGCCGACCTTCACGTTCTTCTTCACTTCGTAGTAGCCGTCGACGCCGATCTGGCCTGGCTCGACGACGATCTTCTCTTCGCCCTCGACCTCGGTCTTGCCGCGTAGCGGCGGATAGTAAGTGTACGCAAGCGCCGCCGACTTGAAGCGATACACGGCGCCGGAACCATAGCCGACCATCGTCATGCGGAATCTGATCTCTTCGCCCGGACTCATGAAGGGGTCCCCGAACAGCGAGACGTCCTTGTAAAGATACCGGATCGCGATGCCGACTTCGAAGTCGTCGGTCAGCTCGACCAGCAGTTTCAGCTTCGAATGTTGGGTCTTCGTCGTTTCCGTCAACGGCGCGCCCCGCCCGGTGGTCACGTCGTCGGTTTCGACCTTGTGATACAAGATCTCGTGGCTGATGCCGACGCCGGCTCCCGCGCCGAGGTCCGCGAGCAGGCCCACTTCCTGGTGCTCGTCGTGGACCTCGCTCTGGATCTTGTCGCCGGGGTTTTCCGAGCCGGTGGAATCCAGCTCGGATTTCCGGGTCTGCCGCATAAGAAGAACGCCGCCTTGTAGCCCTTTGGGCGCCAAGACGGCGGGATTGACCGTAAAGAGATGGGTGCTGGCGGAATCGGTTGCATGCTGAAGCACTTCTTCGGCCATCTCGGCACGCGCCGCGATGGGCGCTACGCCTAGGCCTATGAAAATCGCTATGAGTTTGTGATGCCAAGTCATTGGTCAGGCCCCCTTCAGCCGTGTGAGGGCCGGAAGCGCTGCCAGATACGGGCGGTACTGCGAGTAGCCGGAGCCTAAGGTCAGGGCTAGCACCATGCCCCCGAGATGCGTGGGGTTCAGCTGGACGCCGGTGGCGGCGTCGGTGGTGACCGCGCCCGAGTTCGGGTTGATGAGGAGAGCCGCGCCGAGCGAGTCGTCGGTCGCGCCGACCGCGCGGCCGCCGTCGATGCCGCCGCCGATGACGATGGCGCCGCCGGTGGGCCAATGGTCGCGGCCGTTGGAGCCGTTCACTTTCGGCGTCCGACCGAAGTCCGAGAAGAGGACGATGAGCGTCGAGTCGAGCTTGCCCGAGTCGCGCAGCCCCTGCACCAGGCGGCTGATCGAGAAGTCGACGCTCTCGAGGATAGGCTGCAGGCGCGCCGTCTGGCCCTGGTGCGTGTCGAAGCCGCCGAAGCCGAGATTGACGCAGGTGACGATGTCGTTGTTGATAAGCTTCAGAGTCAGGGCCACGGCATCGGTCGCGCCGTTGTTCATTCCCGTTGGCGCGCCCGTGGTGAAAAGCGCACGGTCCGTAGCATTGAGCGTCAGCTTGGCGCCGACGTTGTCGGCGAACTGGGCGCGGACTTTGCTTTCGGCGGCGCCGAGGCCGGTCATGCGGTCGTTGGCGCCGGTACGGGCTTCCGCGCGCGCCAGCGATGACTTCAGGTAGTCGAGGACGGCCATTTTGCGCTGGATCGCCGCGTCCCCGTCCGGGTACATCGAACGATAGAGCTCGAGGTTGTCGGCACGGACGGCCGAAACGGGCTTCAGCAGACCGCGGTCGGTCTGCGGATCGGTGCCGCCGTTCAGCTGGATGATCGGAATGGTGTCGGCCGACTCCGAGGCGACGATCGCCGGAATCGAGGCGGCGTTGACGCGACCAGCGTTCGAAAGGATCGCCGTATCCATGTATACGCTGCCAGCCATGTGAGACGTGGTTCCCATGGCGAGACCGCGCAGCACCAGGACGTCGGTGCCGAGCGCCGCGATGCCCGGGAGGAAGCGGCCGATCTTCGTGCCGTCGCCGCCAGCCAGGGCCGGGGCTATGCCCCAGTCGTAAATCATGTCGATGCCGGCCGTCGACGCCTCCTTCGGGTCGGTGACCTCGAGGATGTCCCAGCCGCCGCTCATGTTGATCCAGATGAGCTTTCGCGCCGGAGGATAAGAGGCGTCCTGGGCGCGGGCAGTGCCCGGCTTCAGGAGGCTCGCGACGCTCGCGTACGCGGTCAGCGAGACACCGGTTGCGAGCAGCTGCCGGCGGTTCATCTCTTCGACCTCGTGCGGGAGCACGATTTTCGCTTTGGTGTCTTTTACGCTCATGGGTTTTGCTCCGCCCAGCAGCGCACGGCTTCCTTCAGATCGAACACCGCGCCGAGGCGCGGCGGTCCGGCCTGGCCCGGAGGCATGCTGCCCGACGCCATCATGCTGATCGCTTGGCCGGCCTGCGCATGCCAGCCTGCCTCGGTGGACAAGTCCTGACGGGACGTGCTCGACGAGTTGTGGCACGTCGTGCACTGGGCGATCTTCGGCTGGATGTCGGCCGCGTAGTCGATCTGCGTGTCGCAAGGCAGGTCGGTGTTGCCGCCCGGCACCTCTCCCAGCGGCGGCTCTTCGAGCGGGTCGCCGACGGTCGCGTCGGAACGGGCGGCTTCGAGGAAGGCCGGGTGCGTGACGATCGCGAAGACGAGCTCCTTGAAGCTGTAGCCCGTGGTGTCGAAGTAT
>JAYVBB010000167.1:0-6899 GCA_043750715.1 Pseudomonadota bacterium
TCTGCGCCTCAGTGGTGATCTAGAAAGCGTGCTCAGCGAGGGTTAGAATTTCCGCGCCGATCGCGTCGTCGAAGAGAAAGCCGTTGTGCGGCTGAAAGCCGGTCCCGTCGTACTGTCGTTTGAAGTTCTTGGCGCCTTTGATCTCGCCCGAGTGCAGGAACGAGACCTGGTCCTGGTAGTAGTTGAGCCACTCGGCGGCTTCGCTCAGGGATTTGATCTTCTCGTCCCCGAAATCGGTCGGGGCCCGGGTGCAGCCGGGAACCGCCTCGAAGCCGGAGGCGATGACGTCGTTCGTCACGCAGTCTTCGTGGCTGATCGGGTCGAGCGTCACGATGCCCTTGAGCTTAGCCCCGGGAGGCAGTTTCAGAGCCATATCCATCGCGGTCCAGCCGCCGTACGAGTGGCCGACCATCAGCACTTCCGGATTTTCCAGAGTGCCGAGTAGGTCCTCGAAATCGGCTTCCATGCCCGCGATGAGTTTGTCCTTCACGCCCTCTTCCCCGGTCATGCGGTAGCGGACCGATTCGTATGCCAGCGTGTAGCAAGTGAGCAGGAATTTCGGCTCGACGCCGAGCTTCTGCTTCAGCGCTTTTTGCGTGGCGTCGAAGAAGGTTTTCAGATCCTGGTTCGCCGGGTCGCCGGAGTCGCTGGTGCCGCAGCTCGTGTAGCCGCCGAAGAATGCCACGACAGGAGTCCGCACCCCTGACGTTGTGTCGGTCTCCGTGTCCGAAGCCGTGCCGGTCTCAGTCCCCGATTCCGAGCCGGTGCCCTTCCCGGTGCCGGTGTCCGTCGACGGATCATCGCCGTCATCCTTTGCGGACGAGTCCTTTTTCCCTTCCTTGCCTTGGGCACAGGCGAGGAGCGAGAGGGTCAGGAAAAAGGGCAAAATGCGCCAAATCATACAGTGATTTTCGGCAGCTTTTGCCGGGACCTTTAGGCCCGGGATTCGCCTTTCATCTGAGTGGCTTAAGCTGGCCAGAAGGCGCTCCGAAACCTCTACATGCTCAAAATCACCGCGACTTCGCTCCTCTCCCTGGTGCTGGCAGGCTGCCTCGACAAACCGTCGTTCCTGAAAACAGGGACCGCGAACATGTCGCAAGGCTCGGCGCCCGTGCTCGTCGCGACCATAGACCAAGACGGCGGCACGATGGGCGTGATCTCGGCGGGAGCCGGAGGAGCGCAAATCCTCACCGCCAGTGCGGCGAGCGGCGTCGAAGGCGCACAGGTCTCCTTCCCTCCCGGCGCGGTCACGATCGACACCAGCATCACGATGACCGAGGGCGAGCCACTCGCATCCAATAGCGACGTCGCTTCCGCCCTAGGCCTCGGGAGCGGAACCGTCTCGTCTTCCGGCGCGGCCGTGGCGATTCTCTCGGAGCAAAAAATCGATGCGGCGTCTCCGTTCACCGTCGCAATCGCTGCGCCTTCCGGCGCCGGACTGACGATGGGCTCGTCGTCGTTCGCGATCGTCTACAAGGTCTACCACGCGTTCGAAGACAAAACCGTCGTCGGCATAATCCCTGCCTCCGAGATTTCGGTGGTGGACGGCGTTTTGACGTTCAAAACGAAGTACTTCGGCGTCTATCAGGTCATCACGACGACGGTCGAAGTCAAGGCCGTCACGGTCGAGACGAAGGCGCCTGTCCAGACGAAGGCTCAGGTGGTCGCGTCCCAGCCTCCGGCAACGGCGACGAAAACGGCGACTGATTCCGGCACCGGGACAGGCACGACAACCACTTCGACCGCAAGCAAGGTCAAAATCCTCGCGGTGAGTTCTCCGACGGGCGGCAAAGACTTCGTCGCAGGCGATCACATCCTGATAGACGTGCGCTTTTCGGACCGGGTGACCATCAGCGCCAACACGGTTCTCTTTCTCTACATGAACACTGGACCGGGCAAGAAAGCGACCTCGCTTCCCGCCGTCAACGCCTACGTCGTCCGCTTCGACTACACGGTTTCGGCCGGCGACCTGACCCCGGATTTGGATTACGCTTCCGCGAACTCGCTCGTCGTCGCGGGCGGCACGGCGCCGAAAGACGGGGAAGGCAAAACCCCTCTTTTGACGTTGCCGGCGCCGGGCACCCCGGGATCGCTCGGAGCTTACTCTCCGTTCGTCATCGACACAGGCTGGACTTCCGCCGAAGTGCCCGCGAATCTCGCCCTAGCCGGCCGCGAAAGCGCGGTAATTGTCTATGACGAACAGACCGGCAGCGTGCTGGTCTGGGGCGGCAGCAACGGCAAGGGATTCCACGACGGCTTCATTTATCACCCGGATTCGAACTCTTTCGCACTGACGGCCACCGCCACGGCGCCAAGTCCGAGATATGGAAATGCGTACGCCTGGACTGGTTCGAAGCTGTTGATTTGGGGCGGTCAGGACGCCGGCCCCAATTTCGGCGACGGCAGTCTCTATGATCCGGCCGACGGCTCGTGGACCGCGATGGAAACGAGCCTTCTTTCGGCACGATCTTGGGCCACGGCCGTATGGACCGGCTCCCATGCAATCTTTTGGGGCGGATATGACAGCGGCAATGACGGCGACGGAGCCACTTACGACCCTTCCGCTGCTCCGGGTACCAAGTGGCAGAACCTCAAATCCGGAACCAATCCCGACCCACGGGCTCACCAGAGGGCGGCGTGGGATCCCGTCAATCACCGCATGTTCGTTTGGGGTGGCCACACCGGAGGCATGGGCGGAGTCGTGAACACCGGCGGTGTTTATGACGACCGGGCGAGTTGCACGTCGGATTGTTGGCAACTTACGACGACTACGGGGGCTCCGGCTCCGCGCGCGGGCCATGTCGTGGCCCTTGCCGGATCGAAGTTCCTGGTGTTCGGCGGATCCGCCGAGTTCAACGGGTTCGCGAACGGCGGGCTTTATGATCCGGACTCGGGCACGTGGACGACGGTTACGGCTCCCTCCGAAGTGGGCGAGCGAATCGGAGCTTTGGCCGTCTGGGACCCGGACCACCGCCGCGTCATCATTTACGGAGGCCAGGATTTCGCCGGCAACAGGCAGGACAGCGCCTTCGCCTTCGATCCTGATCAAGGGACGTGGACGCCGCTCAGTACAAAGAACGCGCCGCCGGGATGTAACGGCACCTCGGGCGTCTTTGGCGGCGGCTCGGTTTACTTTTTCGGGGGCAATTGCCCTGCGGGCATGTCGAAGACGATCTCCCGCCTCACCCTACCTTAGCGCTTGAACTGGCTCTTCAGCCCCCGCCAGCAGCCAAGGTAGTCCTTTTGCAGGGCTTTGGTCTCCATGGCGAACTGCGTCGGCCGGTAGATCCAGGACGTCTCGAACATGAAGGCCAACGTGTCGCCCATGTGCTGCGGCTTCAGCGTCGCGTCGCTCGCCTTCGCGAAGGCGTCGGCTTCCGGGCCGTGCGCCGACATGCAGTTGTGCAGGCTGCCGCCGCCCGGCTCAAAGCCGCCCGCGGGCTTGGCGTCGTAGACGCCGTGGATCAACCCCATGTACTCGCTCATGATGTTCCGATGGAAATAGGGCGGACGGAACGTGTCCTCCGCCACCATCCAGCGCGGCGGAAAAATGACGAAGTCGGCGTTAGCCGTGCCGGCGCGGGCGCCGGGCGACGTCAGCACCGTGAAGATCGACGGGTCGGGATGGTCGAAGCTCACCGTGTTCATGGTGTTGAAGAGCCGTAGATCGTATTTGTACGGCGCGTAGTTGCCGTGCCACGCCACGACGTCGAACGGCGACTGGCGGAGTTCCGCCGCGAACAAATTGCCGTCGAACTTGGCGACCATTTGCATCGCTTTCGGCTTCTCTTCATAGCTCGCGACGGGCGTCAGGAAGTCGCGTTCGTTCGCGAGGCCGTTGGCTCCGATCGGGCCGCGGTAAGGGAGCTCGAAGTGATCGCCGTAGTTCTCGAGGACGTAGCCGCGCGCCTTTTTCTCTTTGGCGCTGACTTGGAACTTCATCCCGCGCTGGATGACGGCGATTTCCTGAGGCTCGACTTCGAGGTAGCCGAACTCGGTCGTGATCTGCAGGGTGCCGCTCTGCGGCACGATCAGAAGGTCGCCGTCGGCGTCGTAGAAGCAACGGTCGGTCATCGGTTTGTTGAAGCAATAGACGTGCACGGCCGAGCCCTGCCGCTGGCCGGCGTCGCCGTTGCCGCAGATGGTCGTCAGGCCGTCGAGGAAGTCCATCGGCTTGTCTGGGACCGGAAGCGGATCCCATCTCAACTGGTCGGGCGTCGACTCGACTTCACGGAACGGGGCGGAGCGGATCCAACCGTGATCCATGCGAGCGTAGGGCGAATGCAAGACGGATGGCAGCATCCGGTAGAGCCAGGAGCGCTGGTTCTCGCGGCCCGGCGCCGTGAAAGCACTGCCGCTCAACTGCTCGGCGTAGAGGCCTTTGGGGGCTTTCTGAGGGTTGTTGCGGCCCTGGGGCAGAGCGCCCTTCGCCGCTTCCGACGCGAAGTGATTGCCGAAACCCGATTGGTATTTGACGTCGCTCATTCGAAGTATCTCTCCATCACGCCTTCCGGCCAGCCGCACGGCTTCAGCGACTCTTTGCTGATGCAGCCGATGCGCATCTTTGCCGTCGAGACGACCTGGTCGTCCAGATCCGTCAGCTTGAAGTCGACGATGCACTGGCTGCGCTTCATCTCCGAGATCTGCGACCGGATCACGAACTCCTGGTCGGCGATCAGCGGCCTCAGGTACTCGATTTCGACGCTGCGGACGTGGAAGGCGATGGGGAGCGCCTCGATTTCCTTGAAATCCATTTTGACGAACTGCCGCATGCCCTCGAACCGATGGTCGGTATAATAGAGCAGGTAGTACGCCATGTTCATGTGGCCGTAAGCGTCGATGTCCCTAAACCGCACCCGATGCCTGGTCTCGAACTGGATCGGCTTGCCTGGCAGCTTGACGTCGCTCAATGCGCCTTCCCACCCAAGGACATGCGAATGCCGCCGTCGGTAGCCGCGATGAAGCGTTTGCCGAGGTTCCGGTCCACGGCCATGAAGTACATCCAGCCGTCGGAACGGTAGTGCGGAAACAGCGCGAACTGGCCGGGGCCCATGCGAGTCAGGCGTTGGGATTGGCCGGTCAGCAGATCGACAACGTAAATGTTGGCCGAGCCGCGGGTGAGCAGGTCCTTGAAGCCGCGGTCGTCGGCGCTCGCGTAGCCGAGCTCCTGCCAGTCGTCGGCATCCACGTAGTGGTACGTCGCGAAGAAGCGCTCGTCGAAGGAGAAGGCCCCTTTGTTGCCGTCGACGCAAACCGTGCCGACGTCCTTGAGAGCGAACTTGTAGCCGTCGCTCGTGCGAGTCTTTTCGACCAGGTGGAACTTCATTCCCATTTGCTTCGGTTGGCGACGCTCGTCGATGCCGCTGACCCGGCTCGAGACCATCAGATTCGAGGGCGAGAGGCCCCAGTCGCCGAAAAACGGCTGCCACACCTGGACCATTCCCATGGTCTTGAAGCGCTGGCCGTCGTTGATGATCGGAGTCAGCTCGAGGTACGACTTCTCGAACCAGCCGGGAATGTTATCGCCGCTGGTTCGGCCTTGGCCGCCGTCGCTCTCAAAAGAGCCGGAGATCGCGAGGTAGTCGCTGCCGTCGAGGCTCGCGCCCACTGATTGATAGAGGTTGATCTCGTCGGAGCCCGAGCAGCCCGGCTCGTTGAAGAGGATCCGGGTCGTCGCCTGATTCTGCAGAATGGCCATCGAGCAGAAGCCCGCGCCGACTTGGGTCCCTTGGAACATGAAACCCGAGTCGTCCGGGAAGAACCCGGGGTCATAAGCGGCGCGCACGGGAATGTCGCGGTAGCCGGCGCCGTCGACGAGCTGGTTCTGCAGGTCCGAGACCATGCCGCCTTCCATGTTGGGGTCGTCCTCGCTCCGGGCGCCGTTGGCGAAGAAGCGACCGTCGGCGGACGAGCGCATCCAGTAGGACGTGCGGAAGGTGATCTCCCGGAGCACGCGGAGTTTCTGCGCGGGATAGTCGCGGGTCCAGGTCGAGCCGTAGGTCGTAGCCGACGCCTCGGGGAAGATGTCGCCGCCGCCGCCGTTCTTCTGGTCGAAGCAGGCGAGCTTCGTCGCGCCGTTCGAGCAGCCGAACATCATCATGCCTCGTTCGAGGTTCTTCGCTTCCCAGCCTTCGGTCGCCATCGACTGAATGTGGGTGCGCAGCTCGTCCTTGATCACGGGCGAGCAGGTGCTCGGCGGATCGCCGGGGCGGCCGAGCAGCGCTTCGAGGTACGGCAGACCCTTCTTCGTCCAGGCGAGGATGCCGTCGACGTCCGCCTGGGCCAGACGGTCGTCGCCTTGGGAGGGCATCTGGACTTGAGCGCGAAACTGGTTGTACTTGGCTTCCCATTGCTCGGCGGGAAAGGCCGCTTTGAACATGTTCTCGAAGTACGGCAGGTGCGAGGCGCCCGCGTAAAAGCCGAGTTTTTGCGGCTCAAAGCCGGAGTTCGGGTTGGCCGGATCCGAACGCATGCAGTTGATCTTGTCGATGGCCGGGCGATTCGGGGCCCGCTCCTCGTCGAAGCAGGTCCAGTAAAGCTGGTCGGCGTTCCTGCCCCAGCGGTTGACCGTATAGAGGCTCAGCGAATGGCAGTGGGCGCAGCGGCCAGTGCTGCCGTCGACGTCGGCGCCGAGCGCCCTGAGCGAGGCGAGCGCTTGATCCTTGTCCGCGTCGGCGAACGCCGCGGGCGAGGTTCCGAGCAGCGCGATCCCCAACAACAATCCGAACTTTCCGCTCCGTGCCATGGCGAGCCCTTCCTTGGGTTCAAAGACGATCGTAGACGTCGTAATGTTCGATCTGCTGATGAATGTACCCCGAAAGCCTCTCAGGCTCCCGCCCGAAAGACCACAGGTAATCGGCGGGAAAATTCTCCCGGATGCGCTCCGAGCCGTGTCCCGG
>JAYVBB010000168.1:0-9005 GCA_043750715.1 Pseudomonadota bacterium
CCCGGAACTGGCTGTCGCCGCGCTCCGTCGCGATGATGCTCTACGGCTACCTCCTACAGGGCTCGCGCGACAACATCGTCCGCCACGGCGAGATGTTCCTGAAGCGCCGCCAGAAGGTCGCCGGCCGGGGCAACGATCTATTCATCATGATGATCCACACGCTCATCGCATTCGCCCGCGGCGAGACGGACAAGACGCGCGAGTACTACATCACCGCCATGAACGAGTTCGTGAGCAAGAAGGGCCGCGAATTCCTCTTCCCATTCGAGGAAGACTTCGTCGGCATCTTCGCCTTCACGTTCCCGATCCTGTTCGAGCAGGAGTACGGCCGCCACCTGATGCGCGTTCAGGAATTCGAGGCGCTTCTCATCAAGCTCCGCCAGCGCGTCGCCCAACTCAAAGGCCAATCCCGCGCCATCCCGATGCTGCTCACGGCCCGCTCCAACGAGCTGATGGGGAACCAGAAGAACCTCCGCATGACGTACGATCAGGCTCTCAAGAGCTCGAAGGTCGCCGGCAACAACCTGGTCCAGGTGTTCGCCTATCTTTGGTTCGGCTCGCACCTCCTGGATCACGGCCATGCGCAGAAACGCGACTACATTCGCCGCGCCTTCCTGCTTGCCAACAAACTGGAGCTGAAAGCTCTCGTCCAGTACACGCAAAAGCTGATGGAGAAGCGCAACATCTTCATCAAGGAAGCCCAGCTCGTGCAGTCGGCCCACACGATGCGCGACAAGGCGAAGCATCAGGCGAACCTGCCCTCCCGCCTCTTCATTGAGCACCTGAACCACGTCTGCGAAGCGGTCGAGTCCGAGGTGCGGGTCGACGAAGTGGTCGCGGAAAGCTTCGCGATTCTGGCCAAGCATTACAACGCGGGTCGGATCTACTGCATCATGACCGGAAAAGACGGCCAGCCGCGCATCGTCTTCCCGAAGGACGGCGGCATTCCTCCGCAACAGATCATCAATTACATCGAGCCTTATTTCAACATCCGCTCGACGCTGTTCCTGCCTCTCAACGACGCCCCGTGGGTGAGGGGAGTGGGCCAGAACTCCGGGCGCGACGTGTCGCTCTCCTCCAGCGACTTCGGCACGACGATCCTCGACATGGACAAACGCCGCGGCCACGACCCAAACAACGGCGACGTCGATCTCGGCGAGGCCGATAAGGACTTCGACGCCGGCTCGA
The DNA here is from genome assembly GCA_043750715.1 of Pseudomonadota bacterium. Taxonomy (GTDB): domain Bacteria; phylum Bdellovibrionota_B; class Oligoflexia; order Oligoflexales; family CAIYRB01; genus CAIYRB01. The sequence continues at coordinate 1,189 of JAYVBB010000168.1, forward strand.
CGATGGTGGTCGAGGGCCAGATGGGTGGCAATGCCACCGAAATCAACGGCGCCCAGAACGACGTGACGTCGGTCGGTGCCGATGCCAGCCCTACGTCCACCCAGAGGAGCCAGGTGCTTGGTCACAAGGCTTTGCAGCACATGGCCCGGAGCGGCTTGCAGATGAGCGCGCTGGTGCCGATGCGGTCGAGCCACCTGAGCCTCGGCGTCATCTTCATCGAGGACATCGGCCAGCAGCAAGGCAAGGACACGGCCGTCAGCCGGCAGGAGCTCGACCAGTTCGGCTCGCAGATCGGCATCATGATCGAGCGCAAGACCGGCTTTGAGGCGTCCACCAGCCAGATGGGCGTCCAAGGCAACCAGAACCCCTCGACGACCGCCAACGCGATCTATCAGCCGGCTTCGTACACCCTCGAGGCGGTGCCGTGGCTCCGCATCTGGAACTATGGCCGGCTCAGAGCCCAGCGCGAGACGTCGTGGTTCCTCGGCCTGAACTTCGGACCGGACCACTACGTGATCGCCTACTGCCTGCTTTCGGGCAACGAACTGGTCCGGGAACGCCTCGGCTCGATGCTCTGGCATCACCTCTACGTCATCCGCGCGCTCGCGATCGCGTCCGGCAGAAATCACGTCGAGCTGGGCGACCTCCGCGAGGAGTTTTCGGGCTTCCTCGGCGCCGTGCCGAAGGCCGCGCAGCTCGACAACATCTCCATCGCCTTCTCGGTGATCAGCCGCGAGAACCGGACGTCGTTCAGCGGCCACTTCGGGCCGTCGCGTCCCTTCGTCATCGGCGTCGAGAACGTCGTCTCGCCGTACAACGACGTCGTCCTGACCTACGCGAACGGCCGGGACCTCCGCTACTGGGACGTCGCGGCCGAGCTGCGCGGCCCTCACACTTATCTGCTCAGCTACGACACCTCGAAGCTCGACGCCGCTCCGGTCGACACGGTCCAGAAGCGGGTCGCCTCGAGCCTGGCCCGGTCCGAAAGCGTCGAGGAGCTCCACCGGGTGCTCGGCAGCATGGTGATCGAGGCCAACCTGCCCCGCTATTACGTCGCCGCGACGATCTTGGAAGAGGTGGAAGCCGCTCCGGCAGAGGCTTTCGAGCCGCTCGACAAGGCCGAATAGGGCGTCTATAGTGTCTAGGATTCATTCAGGAATTGGAGGTCCGGTATGCCACTCATTGCTTTGGGACTGCCCGAGCTGCTCATCATCGGGGGCGTGTTCGTCCTGATGTTCGGAGCCAAGAAACTGCCCGGTCTCGGCGGCGCCATCGGCGAAGGCATCAAGAACTTCAAAAAGGGCGTGAAGCCTGGCGAGGAAGAGGAGAAGAAGCTCGAAGGCGAAAAAGCCGACGAGAAGAAACCTTCTTGAAGAACCTTTGGATCCTTCCGCCTCTCCCTATTCCTTCAAGCAACAGCTGGTCCTGATCACCGGTAAGGGCGGCGTCGGCAAGACGCTGCTTACGGCCGCCATGGGAAAAGTGGCGGCTGCGCGCGGCAAGCGCACGCTCCTGATCGAAAGCGCTACGCGCGACCAGCTGGCTCCGCTATTCGGCATTCCCGACACCGGCCACTCGGAAGCGCGGGCCGGCGAACGCCTCAGCGTCATCAACCTGAACCCGCCGGACAACTTCCGCGAGTACGTGGTCAAGTACCTGAACCAGAAGCGCCTCTACGAGACGGTGTTCTCGAACCGCGTCGTCGACAGCTTCATCAACACGGTGCCGGGGCTTGCCGAGCTCATGATGCTCGGCCGGCTCTACTACAACTGCGAGCTCGCTCCAGCGCCGCGCCCGGATCTGGTGGTGCTCGACGGCTTCGCTTCCGGGCACTTCCTGAGCCTGATGACGACACCCGACGCGATTCTCCAGTCGAACCTGGGCGGACCTTTGCAGAAAGAGACCGAGCGCGTCCGCAACTTCCTAGCGGAGGAAGGGCGGGTCGGCATCATCTACGTCGCCAACCCCGAGGAGCTCGTCGTCAGCGAAGCCCTCGAGTTCCTCGTCAAGCTCCGCGAGAAAGCTCCCGCGAAGCTGCTCGGCGTCGTCCTGAACCGGCGCTTCGGCTGGGAGGACGTCCCGCGGCAAGGGCAAAACGCCGTGACATACTCCGCGCACCGCGCCGAGAAGGCCCGCAAAGCCGACGAGATCCTCGAAGAGGGCATGAAGAAGCTTGCGGCGGAAGGTCTGCCTCTTGCCCTTTGGCGCCTGCCCGAGCTCGGCTTCGTCCAGGAGCCGCTCACCGAGTCGTTCGCCGCCGACTTCCTGAAAGGCTTCGCATGACCGGCGAACCGTTCAGCAAATTCCTGGCTCCCGCCAAGGTCGTCGTCATGCTCGGCGCCGGCGGCGTCGGCAAGACGACCTCCGGCATCCTCGTCGCGATGCTCGGAGCCATGCAGGGCCGGCGCGTCGCGCTGCTCAGTATCGACCCGGCGCGCCGCCTCGCCGCGGCGCTGGGAATGCCGCTCGGCAACCAGCTGAAACGCATCAACCTGCCGCCGGAGCTTGGCGCCAAAGGCACGATCGACGGCGCCATGCTCGACCAGAAAGCCGTGTTCGACGCGATGGTCCGGCGCTACGCGCCGTCCGACGTCGTCGCCGAGCGGATCCTCGCGCACCAGGTCTACCGCGCGATCTCGGCCAACCTCAGCGGCCCGCTCGAGTACATGGCTCTGGCGAAACTTCACGAGCTCTCGGAAGACCACCGCTACGACTTGATCGTGCTCGACACGCCGCCCGACACGCACGCTCTCGACTTCCTGGCCCGGCCCAACGTGCTCGCCGGGTTCATGGAAAATCGCGTGATGACGTGGCTCATCAAGCCGTTTCTGCTCGCGGGCAAGCTCGGCCTCGGCAAGCTCTTTTCCGCCGGCGAGAAGCTGATGGGTGGCGTCGCAAAGGTGACGGGCGTCACGGCGCTGCATTCCTTCGGGGAATTTTTGGTCCTGATGCAGGAAGTGATCGAAGGCTTTCACTCGTCGGGTGAAAAGATCGTGCAGCTGCTCCGGCGCAAGGACACCGCTTTCGTGCTGGTGACCGTGCCGACCGCGGCGGCTTCGCGGTCGGCGATCAACCTCACGCAGCAGCTGAGGGAGATGAATTATGAGGCAGGTGCGGTGATCTTCAACCGGTGCCTGCCGACGGCCGTGAGTAAAGAATTGGCAGCAGCGGGGGAGGCGGACGACTCGCTGCTCGGCCGCCGCTTCGCCGGTGAACGCCGCATTCTGCGCGAGCTGGACGCGGCTTTGACCTCCGCGCAGCGCTCCCGGCCTCCCCGCTTCGTCCTGACGGATCAGGATCAGGACCTCGGCAGTGCCGAGGCGCTGATGGCGCTGTCACTACAGCTCGAAAATGCCGCGTTTGCCGATTGAGCAACTGAGTCCGATCGGACGCAGTTGTTTCTACGCAAAACCGTCAAAACTCCGTCATGCCCAGGGGGTTTCTTGACGCATTGCGGGAGGGTAAAATGGAGTCATGAGCTCAACGCCCGCCGCCGCCCAAAAAATCCCGAAATTCGTATCCCTGCCCGTCGAGTTCCTCGGCAGGCGGGTGCTGTTCTACTACCGCGAGTTCGCCGCCTTCGGCAGTTACATGAAGGAAGTCTTTCACTGGACGTTCCGCCGGCCTTTCCGGGTGCAGCTGCTGTTTGCCCAGATGGAGTTCATCGGCAACCAGTCGCTGAACATTCTGATGATCTCGGGGATGGCCGTCGGGGCCGTATTCGGGCTCCAAATCGGCGCCGTCTTCCGGGTCTTCGGAGCCGAAAGCCTGACGGGTGGCGCGACCGGCCGCGCGCTATGCCAAGAGCTGGCGCCGATGGTGACGGCGATCCTGCTCACCGGCCGCGCGGGCTCCGCGATGACCGCTGAGATCGCGACGATGAAAGTGAACGAGCAGGTCGACGCCATGGAAGCGATGGCGACCGATCCGATAAGCTACCTCGTCGTGCCGCGTTTCCTCGCGTCGATCGCCATCATTCCGTTGCTGTGCGCCATCTTCATCTTCATCGGCGTGCTCGGCTCCTACGTCGTCGGACAGCTGCTTTTCAACGTGGACGAAGGCATGTTTCTCGACAAGATCAGCAAAATCGTCACCAGCCGTGACATCTGGCGTGGACTGGTGAAGTCCTTCGTGTTTTCCGGTTTGATGGCGGCGATCTGCTGCCGGTACGGCCTCAAGGCGTCGGGCGGCGCCAAAGGCGTCGGCATCGCGACCACCAACTCGGTCGTCGTGACGCTGCTCTCGATCCTTTTCGTCGACGTCATCATGACTTACTTCCAGATCGTGTGGTGAGCGAGTGATCGACTTCAAGACAGTCACCAAGACCTTCGGCAAGCACACGGTGCTGGACCACCTGGATTTGCACATCCCAAAAGGCCAAATCACCTTCATCATCGGCAAGTCGGGAGAGGGGAAGTCGGTCACCATCAAGCACATCATGGGACTGCTCAAACCGACGTCCGGGCGCGTCGTGGTCGACGGCGTCGACATCACGGATTTCGGAGTCGAGCAGCTCCGTCTCTATCGGCGCGACTTCGGCATGCTGTTCCAGCACGCGGCGCTCTTCGACAGCTTGACGGTGGGCGAGAACGTGATTTTTCCCTTGAGGGAGCATACCAAGACGCCGCTGGCCCAGATGCTGGCGCGAGTCGAGGAGGTGCTGACCCAAGCCGGCTTGCCGAACATCCAGCACAAATACCAGACCGAGCTGTCGACCGGCGAGAAAAAGCGGGTCGGCCTGGCCCGCGCCCTAGTGGGCCGCCCCAAGGTCATTCTTTACGACGAGCCGACGACCGGCATGGATCCCCTGGTTTCCGAGATGATCGACGAGCTGATCGTGAAGGTGAGCCAGGAGGAGAAGGAGATGACCTCGGTCGTCATCTCGCATGACCTCAAGGCCGCCTTGGCGACCGCCCAAAACATCGTCTTTTTGTACAAGGGGAAGCTGGCCTTAGCCGGGCCGCCCGCGGCCTTCAAAGCCACCAAAGACCCCATCGTCCGCCAGTTCTTCGCCGGCAAAGTCGAAGGACCCATGGAATTCTTCTAAGCCGTCCCTGGCCTTTATCTTGCACTCCCTAAAGTCAGCACCCAGTCACCCGATACCAATAACAATAGTAGCTCTTAGCGGGTTCCCCAATGCTTAAAAATCTCGGGACGGAATTCAAGGTCGGGCTGTTTGCCATGGTCGCACTCGTGACCTTGGGCTACATGTTCTTCGTCTTGAGTCCGGAAATGTTCGAGAACAAGAAGTACGCCACCTACTATACCGTGTTGAAGAACGCCGCGGGCATCGTCGCCAAGTCCAGCATCAAGACGAGCGGCGTCACGATCGGCAAGGTGAAATCCGTCGCCCTCGAAGGCGGACAGAGCCGCGTCGTGATCGAGATCGACAGTGCAGTGAAGATTCCCGTCGCCTCACGCATCGAGATCCGGAGCGTCGGCTTCCTCGGCGACAAGCACTTGGAGATCATCCGCCCCGCCGACGAAGGCAAGTACGTCGAGGACAAGGGCTTCATCCCGCAGTCCGACGACGCCATGGACATGGAGACGATGATCGCGCTCGTCGGCGACATCGCCAAGGACGTGAAGAAAGTCACCAATTCGCTCGCCAACGTGCTCGGCACGAAGAAAGGCGAGAAGTCCATGCAAAACATCGTCGACAACATCGAAGGCGTGACCGCCGACTTCAAGGCCACGACCGCGACGCTCAAGCACGTGATCGGCGACCGGGAAGGCGATTGGCAGGACATCGTCACCGACGTCCGTAGTGGCGTCAAAGACGTCCGCGCCTTTGCCGCGAACCTCAAGGAAGTGCTCGACGACGACAACAAGGCCAAGATCGACCGGATCCTCGCCAACTTCGACGACACCATGGTCGACGTCAAGGGCTCGGCGAAGAACATCAGCCTGATCTCGGAGAAGATCGAGAAGGGCGAGGGCACGATCGGCAAGCTGGTCAACGACGACACGACGCTGACCGAGCTCGAAGGCGCCCTCAAGGACATCCGCAAAGTCATCGCCCCGGCGACGAAGTTGCAGGTCGACGTCGACGTGCGCGGCGAGTTCCGGAAAGACGACACCTCGCAGTTCTACTTCAACATGATCTTCCGCACCCGGCCGGACCGCTACTACTTGGTGGGTCTGACCGACGGCAAGGAAGAGAAGATCGACACCACGTCTTACTCCGAAGCAGGCGAGGAAACCGAGGACGGCCAGCCGACGACGACCAAACATGAGCGCATCAAGACCCAGAAGCGCCTCCGCTTCAACCTGCAGATCGCCAAACGCTGGTACTGGGCGACGCTCCGGGCCGGTTTGTTCGAGACGACGGGCGGCTTCGCGACCGACGTGCACCTGTTCGGCGACCGCCTGAAGCTGACGGCCGAGGCCTTCGACTTCGACACCCAAGACAAGACGATCCGCCGCAACGCCCACTTGAAGGCGTATGCCAGCGTGCTCTTCTACAATCATATTTACGCCATGGGCGGCATCGACGACCCGACGCGGACCGATCCGGAGACCGGCAAGGCCGAGAAGGACAAGAACTTCTTCGTCGGCGGCGGCGTCTCGTTCACGGACGATGATTTGAAGGCGATTTTCGGGACGGCGGCTCTGACGTCGTCGCTCTGACTTGCTAAAGGCGGCCGGTGAATTTCACTGACGGGTCGACGAACGCGAGCTCGAAGGCGTCGCCCTGCTTCAGCGGGCCGACGCCTTTCGGCGTTCCCGTGTAAATGAGATCGCCCGGCATGAGGCGCTGGTGCCGCGCCAGGTGCGCGAGGATCACGGGAATTTTGAAGAGCATGTCGCTGGTGATTCCGGCCTGGCGCTCTTCGCCGTTCACTTTCAACGTGAAGCGCAGGCGCTCTTTGTCCGGAAAACGTTCGAGCGGCAGGAACTCCGAGATCAACGCCGAGCCGGCAAAGCTCTTCGACGTCGTCCAGGGAAGACCCTTGGCTTTCAGTCCGCTTTGCACTTCGCGGCGCGTCAGATCCAGACCGAGGCCTAAGGCCCGGACGGCGGACCAGCCCGGGCTTTCGTTCAAAGCTACGGGCTTCCCGATGAGAAGAACGACCTCCGCCTCGTGGTGGAAGGTCTCCCCCGCGAAAGCGAGATCCTTGCCGTCCAGGTCCCTGAGCGACGAGGTCGCCTTCAGGAAGACGACGGGCTCGCCTGGCACGGGGTTGTTCAGCTCGGCGGCATGCTCGGCGTAGTTCCGCCCAATACAATAGATATTGGGCACCGGGACGGCTTCGCCGCCCTGGATTCGGACGCTCGGATAGGGGGTCTTTTCAGCCATTCCCCAGAGTTAGCCGAATTCCCCAATGTATACAAGTTACTAAAGATTCTATGATATTCTATTATAATACTATTGAAATCAATGAAATGTTATAGTACAACTACAGAGTCGAGTCTTACTCGGCGCCTGCTGATCTTCCCCTAGCTGTTGCGGAGTGCCCAATGCTGTCCCGTCTCGTCCTTCCCGGATCGCTGCTCGCGATCTCCAGTTTCCTGTCCCCGAACATCGCCATGGCGATCGAAGAAGCCAACCTGGCTTCCGAAATCCCGACCTCGCTCCCTTCCCAGACGAAGGTCGAAGCGAAAGACGCGCAGCTCGCGATGAACACCGCGGCCGCCCCGTCGCCTGAAGCCGCGCAAGCGCAGGAACAACAAGCCCCGGCCTCCGAGACGTTCGTGAGCCAAGGCCAGCCGATCGCCCTTGAGACCCTCGGCGTCTCGATCACCCCGCCCAAAGGCTGGGAAATCTCGACCAACACCGGCACCCTTTCGGTCGTCATGCGCGAAGCGCGCGACCC
>JAYVBB010000169.1:0-3283 GCA_043750715.1 Pseudomonadota bacterium
AGTAAGCGGCGGGCGAAGGCCGCGAAGCTCCGGAATAAAAATCTCATTCTGGTCACTTCATCCGCCTTGACAGGTCCGGGTAAGACCTTTAAAAACTGATCCTACTGAAGGCGGGAATAGCTCAGTTGGCTAGAGCGTCGCGTTGCCATCGCGAAGGTCGCCGGTTCGAATCCGGTTTCCCGCTCCATCGACCTCTCTGGCATCTTCTTCTCTCAAAATCATCAGTCATGGCGTAGGTCAGTGTTTTGCGGATTCCGTTGGACTTGAGATTGCTCGCCGGCTCGCAATCTCAGGTCGCCGGTTCGAATCCGGTTTCCCGCTCCACTGCTCTCCGAATCCAGAACAGTCCCCTATAAAATATTATATCCTTCGGGACCGTGCCGGTCAGTCGGCAGCTTTTGCGTGATGGATGGCCCGAAAGAGCAAAATTTTCCTAGTGGCCTCGGTGATCCTGGCCCTTGGCGGCGGCGCGCTCCTTTTTGCCAATGCCCGCATCGAGCAGGCCGCCGAGCGGAGTCACTGGACCGGTGAGCTGGCCCTTGGCGAGGCGCCGACGGTCATCATCGTGCTCGGCATGGGCGCGACCCCTGCCGTCGCCATCGACGACCGCGCGGAGCTCGCCGCCGAAGTCTGGAAAAAGAGCCTCGCGCGCCTGATCGTCGCCTCCGGAGGCCGAGGCCCGGACGACGAGGAAGCCGAATCGGCGGAGCTCGAGCACCATCTCGTCACCCGTGGCGTGCCGCAGAGCGCTATCCTGCAGGAATCGCAGTCGACGTCGACGTTTCAGAACCTTTCTTACTCCCAGGCGTTGCTCCGCGAGCATGGACTCGCGGGAGCCGACGTCGCCGTGGTAACCCACGACTTTCACTCCGCGCGGGCCGGCGAAATCGCGCGCTCCCTCGGCCTCAGAGCGCGCGTGATCAGCACCCGCGGCACCCGCCTCGACACGCGCACGTTTCTCAACGCCCGCGAATTGCTGGCTTTCTGGAAATGGCGGATACTCGGATGGTGAAACGCCGCCGCAAATCCCCGTTCAAAGTCCCGACCAAGGTCGAGGTGCGCTACAGCCCCGGCAAGGGCCGCGGCGTCTTCGCGACCCGGACGATCCGCCGCGGCGAAACGATCGAGGCGGCGCCGTCGCTGCTCGTGCCGACGGGCGACGCCAAGCAGATCGAGGCGTCGTTCCTCAAACACTACATTTTCCAGACCGACAGCGGTCTCGACTACGTCGTCGCGACAGGCTACGTCGCGATAGCCAATCACGCCGACGACAACAACGCCGAGTTTCACGTCAGCCGGGAAGTCTCGCGCATCAAAGCCGTGAAGACGATCCACCCCGGCGACGAGGTGACGGTAGACTACGGCTGGTCCGAGAACGAGTGGCCTCAGTCGGTGCAAAGGCCAAAAAAATGAGCATGAAGTCGGTCTGGGGCGACAAGACGACCAGCTTCTTCTACGAGCTGACTCCGGAGCGGATCCTGGACGCGGTGGAACAGTCGACGGGGCTGCGTTGCACCGGCCGCGCCATGGCGTTGAACTCCATGGAGAACCGCGTCTACGAGATCGAGATCGAGACGGCCGAAAAGCCGCGCAACCCTTCCGACCGCTTCGTCATCGCCAAGTTTTACCGCCCCGGGCGCTGGTCCAAAGAGCAGATCCAGGACGAGCACGATTTTCTGGCGGAGCTGGCCGAGCGCGAAATTCCGGTAGTCGCTCCTAGACTTCTCAACGACGGCACAACGCTTCACGCCATGAAAGAAGCCCCGATCTTCTTCGCCGTCTTCCCGAAAACCTCTGGCCGCTCGCCCGACGAGCTCAACGACGAGCAGCTGGCCCAGGTAGGCCGTCTTTTGGCCCGCCTCCACAACGTCGGCGCGACGCGCAAGGCCGAACACCGCATGGTGCTGTCGCCGGAAACCTACGGCACGCAAAACCTGAAGCATCTGGTCGACGCCGGCATCCTGCCGCCGGACGTCCGGGACGCCTACGTTCAGACCGTCGAGACCATCTGCCGCGTCACGGCGCCGTGGTTTGCGGAAACGAACACCCTCCGCATCCACGGCGACTGCCATTTCGGCAACCTCCTAGCCGGCCGGGAGAACCTCTTCTTCGTCGACTTCGACGACATGGTGATGGGTCCCGCCGCGCAAGACGTCTGGCTTCTGATTCCGGGACGGGACGACTACGCCAAGCGGCAGCTCGACGTCATGCTCGACGCCTACGAAACGATGCGGCCCTTCGATCGCCGCACCTTGCGTCTGATCGAGCCGCTGCGCGCCCTGCGCTTCGTTCACTTCAGTACGTGGATCGGCCGTCGTTGGCAGGATCCGGCGTTTCCTCGCGCCTTCCCGCACTTCGGAACGGCGAAATATTGGGGCGACCAGCTGATGGACCTCAGGGAGCAATTGGCTCTGATTCTGGAGTGACGTCGAGCGCGACGCTCTCCGCCGTCACGCTGCCGTCCGCGCCGAAATAGACCTTCGTCGCGTCCGTCCACTGCAGGCCGACGCTCAGAGCACCGGCATGGGCGACGACGCGCGCGGCACGGTCGCTCGCAAACTCCTTGAGCGCATCGAAGGTCTTGTTCGGCGCGAAAACGTCGCCCGGAATATCCTGGGTCGGGCCGTCACCGCGCGTGACTGCAGTTCTCGTCGTGGCGACGACGTGTACGGCCGGATCGAGCGCCAGCTTGTCGCCGTCGGCGAAGTAGCTGAGCCGGACGTCGGACGCGTCGAACGGCGTCTGGCCTCCGGCGGAAAGCGTAGCCCCTCCCAGGTCGAGGGCCCAGACTCCAAGCCGAGCCCCGTGAAGATCTCTTCGTAGCCCGGGTCATTCGGCTCACCGTGCCACGCCGATTCCGCATCGTGCAGGGACGGCGCTCCGGAATGGACCGCGGCGAGGGCGGGAGCCCTGCCTCCCTTCATCAGATTCTTCGCGACGTCGCGCAGCGCCGCCGCCGCCCCGCCCTGCTCGCCCGTGAACTCGAGGGCCCCGCCACAGAGGACCAGGGTACCCCTCACCTTCTCTTCGGGCTCGAGCTGGAGGGCAAACCAGACCGCGACCGCGGCGAGAATCAAGAGGATGGCAAAACGGACGTGCCGGATCATGGCACACCTTTGCGGGCCGGATACCGGCTGAGAACCCGGTCCATGTAGCGGGGTTCGGCACGCAGCCTTCTCAGTTCGGTCCAGATCTTTTCGGCTTCGAAGGCAGACGTCGCCGCGACGAACCCCGCGAGAACGATCCCCACTGCCCGCCGCATCAGAGCGACACGGCTTTCACG
>JAYVBB010000170.1:0-4816 GCA_043750715.1 Pseudomonadota bacterium
CGTGAGACCGGCGGCGCCCATGTCCTGGAGGCCGACGACGAGGCCTTTTTCCAGGACCTCGAGGGTGGCTTCGATCAGCAGTTTTTCGGTGAAGGGGTCGCCGACCTGAACGGTCGAGCGCTCGTTGGCGTCTTTCGACTCGAAAGATCCTGACGCCATCGACGCGCCGTGAATCCCGTCACGTCCCGTCGCCGAGCCGACGTAAACGACGATGTTGCCGACGCCCGAGGCGAAGCCTTTGAAGATCCGGTCTTCGTGGATCGTGCCGATGGTCATCGCGTTGACGAGGCAGTTGCCGTCGTAGCATTCGTCGAACGAGATGTTGCCTGCGACGGTCGGGATGCCGACGCAGTTGCCGTAATCGCCGATGCCTTTCACCACGTTTTCCACGAGGTGGTTGGTCCGCGGATGCTCCCGGCGACCGAAACGCAGGGCGTTGAGATTGGCGATCGGGCGGCTGCCCATGCAGAAGACGTCGCGCAGGATCCCCCCGACGCCGGTCGCGGCACCCTGGTAGGGCTCGATGTAGCTCGGGTGGTTGTGGCTCTCCATCTTGAAAGCGAGGCATAGCTTGCCCGAAACGCGGACGACGCCGGCGTTCTCGCCCGGACCGACGACGACGTCGGGGCTGTCCACAGGGAAGCGCTTGAGGTGCACCCGCGACGACTTGTAGCTGCAGTGCTCGCTCCACATCGCCGAGAAGATCCCGAGCTCGGCCAGCGTCGGCGTCTTACCCAGGATTTCCTGGATCTTCGCGTACTCGACCGGGCTGATCTTGTGCTTCTTCAGCAAAAGGTCGAAAGCGTCGCCGGGGCCGTCGTCGATCGGCGCGGGCCGCGGGAGTGAAGAGAGGCTGGGAACTTTGAAGGTCAAGGAAGACATCGGGTCTCCAGAATTCACATGAACGAAGCGAGAAAAGCCTCGAAGATCGCGAGGCCGTCGCTGGAGCCGCCGAGGATCTTGTCGGTGGCCCGCTCGGGGTGCGGCATCATGCCGAGGACGCGGCCATTCTCGCTGACGATCCCCGCAATGTTGTCGAGGGCGCCGTTCGGGTTGGCGTCGGGGCTGACGTCGCCCCTCTCGTCGGAGTAGCGGAAGACGATCTGACCCTTGTCTTTCAGGCGTTTGAGACCGTCGCGGTCGATGTAGTAGCGGCCTTCGCCGTGCGCGACCGGCACTTTCGAGATCTTGCTTTGCAAGGTGGTCTGGTAGGTGCTCGGACCCGCCGACGTTTCGAGGTGGACGAACTTGCACACGAACTTGCGGCCGGCGTTGCGTAGCAGCGCTCCCGGCAGGAGATGCGACTCGGTCAGGATTTGAAAGCCGTTGCAGATGCCTGCGACCGGCCCGCCTTTTTTCACGAATTCCTTCACCGACGCCATCACCGGCGAATGCGACGCCAAGGCCCCGCTGCGCAGGTAGTCGCCGTAGCTGAAACCGCCGGGCAGGATCACCGCGTCGAGAGGAGGAAGCGTCTTCTCGGTGTGCCATACAGGAGTGAGCTCGAGCCCGAAATGCCGGCGAAAGACATCGAAGCAATCCATGTCGCAGTTCGACCCCGGGAACTGCACGAGTCCGATCCGGGGTTTGCCGACCGCACTGGTCCTGCTCATCACAACTTCCTGATCTGGAAGGTTTCGGAGACGGGATTCGCCAGATACTCGCGCGCGATCTTTTCCGCTGCGTCCTTGCCTTGGCCGTCAAGATCCTCGAGATCGAGCAGGTATCTCTTCGAGACCGTCACTCCCCTTAAAGCGCGGAAGCCGAGGCGTCCCAGGCTTTCCTGGATCGCTCGGCCTTCGGGGTCGAGGACTTCTTGCTTCAGCTGGACGATCACTTCATAAGTCATCTAATCCTCGCTTTTTTGATGGTGCTCCACGTGAGTCACCGTCGCGGTGAGATACTCGCGATTCATGCGAGCGATGAAATTGACGCTGATACCTTTGGGACAAGCAGCCTCGCACTCGAACTGATTGGTACAATTTCCGAACCCCTCGGCGTCCATTTGCGACACCATGCCGAGAGCGCGGCGTTGCCGCTCGGGTTGACCCTGGGGAAGTAGCGACAGGTGCGAAATCTTCGCGGACGTGAACAGCATGGCCGAGGAATTCTTGCAGGCAGCAACACAGGCACCGCACCCGATGCACTCCGCGGCGTCCATCGCCAAGTCGGCTTTTTCCTTGGAAACAGGAAGACAATTAGCGTCCTGAGCCCCGCCGGCATTGACTGAAACGAACCCGCCCGCCTGTATTATGCGATCGAAGGACGAGCGGTCAACCACTAGATCCTTGATCACCGGGAAGGCCTTGGCCCGCCACGGTTCGATGCAAATCTCCGCTCCATCCTTGAACTTCCGCATGTGAAGCTGGCAGGTCGTGGTGTGTCGATGAGGGCCGTGCGGGACCCCATCGATGACCAGCGAGCAGGAGCCGCAGATCCCTTCCCGGCAGTCGTGGTCGAAGGCGATCGGGTCCTCGCCTTTCTCGATCAAGCCTTCGTTGACGACGTCGAGCATCTCCAGGAAGGACATGTCCGGGCTGACGTTCGGGGCGTCATAGCTGGCCATCCGGCCTTTGTCCGCAGCGTTTTTTTGCCGCCAAACTCGTAATTTTACTTTCATTTGTAGCTCCTCGTCGCGAGCTTCACGTTCTCGTAAACCAGCTGCTCCTGGTGGCGTTTGGGCTCTTTCCCTTCGCCCGTGTGTTCCCAGACCGCAACGTGGGCGAACTTGTCGTCATCTCGTTTGGCCTCGCCCGCCTCCTGGTACTCTTCGCGGAAGTGGCCACCGCAGCTTTCCTCGCGGATCAGTGCGTCGCGGCACATGAGCTCGCCGAACTCGAGGAAGTCGGCGACCCGTCCCGCTTTTTCCAGGCTTTGGTTGAGCTCCTCGCCGGACCCCAGAACCGTCACGTTCTTCCAGAATTCGTCTCTCAGCTTCGGGATGAGGCCGATGGCCTTGGTCAGGCCGTCCTTGTTTCTCGCCATCCCGCAGTATTCCCACATGATGTGGCCCAGCTCCTTGTGGAAGGAGTCGACGGTGCGCTTGCCCTTGATGCCGAGCAGCTTCTTGGTTCCCGCGGCGACGACGCCTTCGGCGGCCTTGAATTCCGGGCCGTCGGCTTTAACCGGTTCCCTGGCGAGGTTCGAGAGGTAGTGGCCGATCGTATACGGGATGACGAAGTAACCGTCGGCGAGTCCCTGCATCAAAGCGCTGGCGCCGAGGCGGTTGGCTCCGTGGTCCGAGAAGTTGGCCTCGCCGAGCACGAACAATCCCGGCACGTTCGACATCAGGTTGTAGTCCACCCAGAGGCCGCCCATCGTGTAGTGGACGGCGGGGTAGATCCGCATCGGCGTCTTGTACGGGTCTTCGCCGGTGATCTTCGCGTACATTTCGAACAAGTTGCTGTAGCGCTGCTCGACCGCGTCGCGGCCGAGGCGTTTGATCGCGTCACGGAAGTCGAGGTAGACGCCCAGCCCGGTTTCGCCGATGCCGCGGCCGTCGTCGCAGGCTTCCTTGGCGGCACGCGATGCGATGTCCCGCGGCGAAAGGTTGCCGTAGCTCGGGTATTTTCGCTCGAGGTAGTAGTCGCGCTCGTCTTCCGGGATCTGGTCGGCGGGGCGTTTGTCGCCCTTTTTCTTCGGGGCCCAGACGCGGCCGTCGTTCCGTAGCGACTCCGACATCAGCGTCAGCTTCGACTGATAGTCGCCGGAAACCGGGATGCAGGTCGGGTGAATCTGCGTGAAACACGGGTTTCCGAAACCCGCGCCCTTTTTGTAGGCGCGGTAGGTAGCCGTGACGTTGCTGCCCTTGGCGTTGGTAGACAAGTAGAAGACGTTGCCGTAGCCACCGGTCGCGAGCACGACGGCATGCGCGGCGTGGCTCGAAACGGCGCCCGTGACGAGGTCTCTGACGACGATGCCTTTGGCGACGCCGTCTTTCACGACGAGCTCAAGCATTTCCGTACGCGGGTACATCTTGACGCGGCCAAGGCCGATCTGGCGTTCGAGCGACTGGTAGGCGCCGATCAGAAGCTGCTGGCCCGTCTGGCCGCGGGCGTAGAACGTCCGCGAAACGAGCGAGCCGCCGAAGGACCGGTTGGCCAAAAGGCCGCCGTATTCGCGGGCGAAAGGCACGCCTTGGGCGACGCACTGGTCGATGATGTTGACGCTAACTTCCGCTAGACGGTGGACGTTCGCTTCACGCGAGCGGAAGTCGCCGCCCTTCACCGTGTCGTAGAAGAGGCGGTAGATGCTGTCGCCGTCGCCCTGGTAGTTTTTCGCCGCGTTGATGCCGCCTTGGGCTGCGATCGAGTGGGCACGGCGCGGACTGTCCTGGAAACAGAAGCAATGCACTTCGTAGCCGAGCTCTGCCAACGTCGAAGCGGCGGAGGCGCCAGCCAGGCCTGAGCCGACGACGATCACCGAGTACTTGCGCTTGTTGGCCGGGTTCACGACCTTGACGTCGAATTTGTGCTTGGTCCACTTGTCGGCGATCGGGCCAGCGGGGATTTTTGCGTCGAGATTCATCGCGGATGCCTCGTTATTTCACGATGCCAAGGAGCACGGAGACAGGGATCGAAATGTAGGCCAGCGCCAGGACGGTGCCGAGCGCCGGACCGAGCAACCGGATCATCCCGTTGTACTTGGGGTGGTTCCAGCCGAGAGTTTGAAAGAGGCTCGAAACGCCGTGCGAAAGGTGCAGGCCGAGCACGATCATCGCGACGACGTAGAGACCCGCTTGCACGGGGTCCTGGAAGGCGATGACGAGCATGCGGTGGACTTCCCAGGGGCCGAGCGCGCCGATGTCGGGATTGGT
>JAYVBB010000171.1:0-3568 GCA_043750715.1 Pseudomonadota bacterium
TCGTCGCTCAAGGGCGGCATGGGGCTGATGAGCCTCGTGCGCCAGGATCTTCTGACGGGCCGCCACCTGGTCGTCCGGTTCCGCCTCGACCGGTTCCTCCAGGCGTTCACGCAAAACCGCGTCTTCTCGACCTTCCTCATCAACGCCCAAGGCGATCTTTACGCGCATCCGGACGGCGACAAGCTCGCCTCGTCGCTGAACCTGCTCGACGAGCCGTACGTGCGCGAAGTGATCAAATCCGGGCAGAAGTCCGGGGTGCGCGAGTTCAAGACCCGCCAGGGCGAAAACCTGATCGTCGCCTTCTCGGACGTCGGCGTCTTCGACCTCAAGGTCTTCTCCGAGATCAAACGGGACAAAGCCTTCCTGGCCGCCCGCGTGCTCACCGAGCGCTCGCTTTATTTCGGCATCTTCTTCATCGCCGTCGCGGTCATGATCGGCATCGTCTTCGCCCGCACGCTGACCAACCCGATCGACAAGCTCTTCAAGGGAACCAAGGTCATCGCCTCCGGTAACTTCAAGACGAAGGTCTACATCAAAGCGAACGACGAGATCGGGATCCTGGCCGACTCGTTCAACTTCATGGCAGGCCGGATCGTGGCCCTGCTCGAGCAGGAAAAGGACAAGGTCCGGCTCGAAGAAGAGCTGAAGGTCGCCAAGCTCGTGCAGGACTCCTTCTTCCCGGCTAGCAAGATGGTGGTCGGCGGCCTCGACATCGCGTCCTTTTATACCCCGGCGGCCGAGTGCGGCGGCGATTGGTGGGGCGTGGTGACGGCGGGCGACAAAACGATGCTGCTGATCGGCGATGCCACGGGTCACGGCGTGCCGGCGGCCCTCATCACGGCGACGGCGGCGAGCTGCACGACGACGGTGCAGGAGCTCGGCCGGATCCATCCCGACCTTCTCGAGTCGCCGGCAAGGGTGCTGTCCTTGCTGAACAAAGCGGTCTACGGAGCGGCTCAAGGTAAGATCCTCATGACCTTCTTCGTTTGCCTCGTCGACAAGGCGAAGGGCACGGTAACTTACAGCAACGCCTCCCACAATCCGCCGTACCTGTACAAATTCAACGACGCCAAGGATCCCGACAAGAAGGACCTGAAACCGTTGATGGAAGCGGTGGCGTTCCGTCTGGGCCACAAACCGGACACCGTCTACGAAGACGCCGTCGCCGTGCTGGCGCCTCAAGACGTCATGGTGTTTTTCACGGACGGATTCGTGGAGTGCACCAACAAAGAGAAGGAAGAGTACGGGAACCGGAAATTCATCAAGTCGATTCTCAAGAACGCCAAAGCGGGGTCCGAAGAGATCTGCGACGGCATCGTGAAAGCGGCGATGGACTTCTACGCTGGTCAGGCCCTGGCCGACGATTTGACGATGGTCGTTGCCAAGGTTTCTCCGGAAGCCGCGGCGAACCAAGGGGCAGCCTGATGGCCAAATCCAAAACCTCACCCGAGATTCTGCTCGTCTCAAAGGAGCCCCAGCTCCTTGCGGACGTGCGGGAAGCGTTCGGGACGGCGAAGGTGAAGGTCGACCTGACGACGGACGCCGCTCACGGGGCGACGGCGGTCTTCGTCCTGCTCGACCACCGGGGCATGCCGGACGCCGAGCTCGGCGCGCTGCTGCAGGCCCACGGCGAGCGGGTCATTCTGCTCACGGAGCAGGACGACAAGGAAAACATCAACCTACTGCTGGCTCTGCACCCGATCTGCCACATCATCGGCCTGAACGGCCGCGCCTACCTGCGAGAGCTCGTCATCACCGTCCAGAAGTACCTGACGGGCGACGTCTGGGGTCTCGCCAAGTACTTCGACTCGATGGAGCACGTCGAGACGAAGGTCATCGCGTCGGCCGACAACATCGACGAGACGATCGAGACCATGCTGGGTCACGCGGACATGAAGACGAGCTTCTCGGCGACGCACGAGTTCCTCAGAATGACGGCGAACGAGCTGGTCACCAACGCCGTCTACAACGCGCCGATCGACGAAAAAGGTCAGCCCAAGTACGAGCAGACGGACCGCAAGATCAAGGTCAAGCTGCTCGACCAGGAAACCGTGACGCTGTCGGTCTGTTGGGACGAAAACTACATCGGCATTTCGGTGTCCGACCAGTTCGGGCGGCTCGACCGCGCCAAGATCGTCCGCCATCTCGTCAAGTGCGTGAACAACACGGCTTTCATCGAAAACAAGAAAGGCGGCGCCGGCGCCGGCATCTACCTCGCCTTCTATACGGCGAACCAGTTCGTCGTCAACATCGAGCCGGGCAAGCGCCTCGAGGCCATCTGCATTCTCGAGAAAAACAAGCGCTACAAAGAGTACCGGCAGCGCGTCACGTCGTTCAACTATTTCATGACCACCAAGGTCGTGGCGAAGAAAATCGGGGGTGCGGCATGAGCAAGTTCAGCTTCGAAGTGAAGGACGGCGGCGCGGAGGTGACCATCAACTTCGTCGGCGTGATCGACGAGGACGTGGACTTCTCGCAGATCAAGGTCGAGAAGAAGGCTGCTTACGTCTTCAACTTCGACGGCGTCAAGGGCATCAATTCCTGCGGCATCCGCGAGTGGGTGAAGTTCTCCGAAAGCTTCGATCCGGCGACCCGGCTGGTCTACAAGAACTGCACGCAAATCATCATCGAGCAGATCAACATGGTCGCGGGCTTTTTCCGCACCGGCTCGCAGGTGCTGAATTTCTACGCGCCGTATTTCTGCGAGAAGTGCGACGAAGAGCGCAAGATCCTGATCGACGCCGGCAAGGTCGCGGCGAATCAGGCTCCTGAGATGAAATGCCCGGACTGTTCCGAAGCGATGGAATTCGACGCCCTGGAAGAGCAGTACTTCCGCTTTCTCAAGATGACGGCATGACCGACAGCGAAAACCGCTACGCCCTCTATGACGACCTGCTGAGCCCGGTGGCGGCGCTCGAGGGCGGGGTTTTCGTGTATTTCAACCAGGCATTCGCACAGTTTCTGCAGCTGCCCCCGCGCAAGATCCGCGGCAAATCCCTGACCGACGTCCTGGCCAACCCCGCGCTCGACTCCTATATTGCCGGCGGAATCACGCCGGAGCTGGTCGTCGGCACGGGCGAGAACCGCAAGGAAGTGGTCCTGAAGTTCATCGTGACGGAACCCGCGGTGGTCGTCCTCACCATCCAGGACTTCAGCATCGAGCGGATCCTGCACGCCAAGCACCGGGTCCAGCTCGACGAGATCAAAAAGTACGCCGAAGGCCTCGAAGTCCTGGTCGAGCAAAGGACCGGGGAGCTGCGAGCAGAAAAGGAGCAGACGGAAGGCATCCTGCGCTCGATCCGGGAGGGCCTGTTCGTCGTCGAGAAGGACCTGACGATCGGGGCGCAATGTTCGGCGGCCGCCTTTTCCATGCTCGGTCAGCCGACGCTGACGGGGCTGGACGCGACGCAGGTGCTCTTTCCGTCCGTCGTGACGCGCGCGGCAGCGGAAGCGCAGAAAAAGCTCCGCGATTTCCTGTCGTCGTCTTTCAACCTGTTCATCCCCGAGCAGTTCGAGGATCTGGTCCCTTTCGCGCCCAAAACGCTGCGCTTTGACCGGGTGGAGAGGG
>JAYVBB010000172.1:0-5462 GCA_043750715.1 Pseudomonadota bacterium
TGAACACTTCCGGAAGAGGTTTCTTCAGGAATTCCATCGCATGGCGAGCGATCACCATGAGAATGGCGGCCGCGCGCAACGTGTCCAGGCCCCTGTTTCTTTTGGGGTTCATGAAATTAAACTAGCACGAAAGACCGGTTTTTTCCTATGTTCCCGGCCATGCCGCGGCTTTCAATCCTCATCCTCATCACCGTCCAGGCTTCTGTCGCGTCGGCCCAACCGACCTGGAGCGTCGACGAGCCTTTGCCTCAGGGTGGCCGGGGCAATCCTTATCAATTGAACGATCAGGACCTTGAGGCGACCGTCGCCGCCGGCCGCGCCCACGCGGTCAACTACCCGTCGGGAGTATCCGAAACGGTTTATCCTCTGGACGTCTTTTTTCGGGGATTCGACAGCGCAGTCTTTCGCGCGGCCTCCGGTTACGACACCCCCGACGACGCTTACGAGTGGCTTGGCCTGCCGCCCTTCCCGCGACCGGAAGACAAAGGCGTCTATGCGGTGCCTCTTCCAGCCGACGTCGCGAATCGCCGCCTCGGCGCAGCCTACCAGGAAAGAGGCGGCCTTGCCGTGCTCACGTACGGTTGCCCCGCGTGCCACGCCGGCTCGCTCTTCGGCAAGACGGTGCTCGGGCTTTCTACGCGGTTTCCGCGCGCCAACGAATTCTTTCTCAAAGTGAAATCCGCGACGTCGCTTGTGCCGGCCTCCGTCTGGCAGGCGACCTTCGACGCTTCTTCCGAGGAAACTGCCCTCTTTCGCGGCCTCGGCCACGCGCTACGCGCGGTCGAAACGGTCAAGCCCCAGGCCCTCGGCCTCGACGCCTCGATCGCCCAGGTGTCGCTGTCGCTCACCCGCCGCTCGCCGGACGCCGACGCCACACGCAGCGCCTTCTATGAAAATTTCCCGCAAGCGGACGCACTGCGCGACGAAGCCGCCGACAGCAAGCCTCCCGTCTGGTGGAACGTCCGCTACAAAAACCGCTGGGCGGCCGACGGCTCGCTCGTCGCGGGCAATCCCATCCTGACGAATCTCCTCTGGAACGAACTCGGCCGCGGCACGTCAATGCCGGGGCTGCAGGCATTCGTCGAAGCGAACCCACAAGTCGTGCGCGAGCTGACCGCCGCGGTGTTCGCGAGCGAAGCGCCGCTCTTCTCCGACTTTTTTCGCGTCGAGGAAGCGGACGTCGCCGCCGCTCGCCGCGGACAATCTCTCTTCAACGCCAATTGCTCCCGTTGCCACGGCACCTACGCCAAAACCTGGGACGCCGCCGGCTCGGAACGTCTGACTCCGGCAGAACGCTTCCGCACCCTTCGCGTCGATTTTCCCCAGCCCACCAAGGTCGTCGACGTCGGCACTGACTCCGCCCGCCGGAGCGGCATGGCGGTGCTCGCGCCGAAACTCAACGCTCTCCGCTATTCCCGGCTGAACGGCATCGAGGTCCGGGCCACCAACGGCTACGTGCCCCCGCCGCTCGTCGGCATCTGGGCCCGTTGGCCTTACTTCCACAACAATGCGGCTCCGACCCTCTGCGACGTGCTGACGCGCGGCGACGAGCGCCCGGAGTCCTACCGCGCGGTGCCTCCCGACGACCCGGCCATCGACTTCGACGGCGCCTGCAACGGCTACCCGCGTGCTCCGCGCGATTTAGGCGAAGACTACGTTTACGACACGTCGCGCCCGGGCCTCTCGAACGGCGGCCATGACGAGGGCATCTTCCTGCGCGGCGGCGTCGAGCTGCTCTCGCCCGCCGAAAAGCGCGACCTGATCCGATTCATGCAGTCGCTTTGAGGCGCCGCGGCTGAAGGGATTCCACCGCCCAGGTATCCTCGACGTAGAAGACCTCGTCGTCTTTCAGGTCGCGGAACCCGTGCTCCGCCTTGAACGACTTGACGTCGACGGGGAGAAAGAGCGCCGACAGGACGTCGACGCCGAAGATGACGCGATCGGCTGGCCCGCACTGGGCCCGCAGCAGATTGCCGACTCCCTGCAGCCGGCGCGCCCGGCCCGGGATCTCGCCGAGCGCCGTGGCTTTGCGGTGCGACGCGGGTCCGAGCAGACCGATGAACGCCTTCCCGCGTGACAGCCCGACGTCGATCGAGATCGGCAGGTGGGTCGTCGCCGCGAACTCAGTTTTCGCCGCGAGCAGCTTCTGCCCGAAGCGCAGCGCGGCGTTCGCGAGATTGCTGCTGTCGTCGTCGGAAGCGGCGAAGACGACGACGAAAAGCTCGTCGGCGATCCAGTCGGTGAAGTAGTTGCCCGCGGGAAACGTCTCACGCAGCAAGCGGTCGGCGAGCTCGTAGTATTTTTGCATCGTCACGGCCAGGGCGTCCGACGACATCTGACCGGACAGCGCCTGATAGCCGCGCCAATCGCTCGAGATGCAGACGCAGAGACGCGAGCCGTTCTCGAAGCTCAGTGCCACGTCCTCGCCGAAGTCCTTCGACTGCCGGACGATCTGGGCCGGCGCCATCTTCAGCCTGGTCCTGAACTCGAGGCGCCCGTGCACGAGCTCCCGGCGCATCATCAAAAAGTGGGAAACCCAGCCGAAAAACAGGATCGTCAGCAGCTCGAGCATGACGAACGAAACGTCGAAAACGCCGGCGTACGCAAAGACGATCCCTCCGGCGATCACCAGCGAGGTCGCGAACAACTCTTTGCTGCTCCCTGGAAAAAAGCACATGAAGCCGAGCACGCCCGCCGACAGCACGATGGCGGTGACGACCACTACCTGCATCGAAGTGAAATCCTGATAATGGATCGCCACGAGGTACCCGACGGCATTCAACGTGCCGAGTCCAAGAGCGAGCATTCGCATCCAACGGGGCTTCATCCGTCCAAGAACCAGGGCCGCCACGGAAGCGCCCAACCCGACCTTGTGATAGAGCAGGAACGGAGCCAGGTTCACCCACGGGTTGGTAACGCACTGCAGGATCCCCGAAACGTGAAACCCGACCATCAGATAGAGAAAGATGCGCGCAATGTTCGCGTGCCGGTGCATGAGCCACCGCTCGCAGAACTGCCGCTCGTGCTGATCGGATAGATCCAGCGCGAGCAGGTTGCCAAATTTTGCGAACAACTTCCGCACGTTCGACGAGGTCTCACGACCTTCCTATCGACGGACGCCGAGAGTACGTGAGCGTTCAGATCCAAGCCTTTGATCTTACGGGTTAAAAATCCCGCCCTGGGACAGGAAGCCGTTGCCGCGGTTGTAGCCGCCCCAGACGAACAGCGAGTCCTGGATCCAGGCCGCGACGTGGCCCTGACGGCCGATCGGATCGCCGTCGGTGCCGGCGTAGGTCCAATTGTCGTTTTCGATGTCGTAGATCAGCGTCCGCGTCGGGTACTTGCCGTCGGGGGAGACGCCGCCCCAAATGATCATGCGGCCCTGCAGCGGCTCGTAGACGGCGACGTGATCGCTGCGCCCGGTTTCGCCTTCCGGCAAGGTGGGTTTCAGAACCTTCCAGGTGCCGTCGGCCGAGTCCCAGCGCGCGCCGTTGGCGAGCGTGCGGGCGCCGTTCTTGCCGCCCCAGACGATGAGGTAGCGGCCGGTCCAGATCGCGCTATGATTCGTGCGCGGCTGCACGACGGTATCGCCTTTCAGCTCACGCCAATGCGGTGCGCCGTCCGCCGGAAAGGGGTTGTAGAGTGCGCCAGCATTCAGCGGCTTCAGACACTTGGTGACTCCAGGCTCCTGGCCGCAGCCGCCCCAGATCAAAAACTCGGTGCCCGTCCAGATGCCCGTGTGCCCATAGCGGGCCGGTGGCGCGCCGTCGCCGGAAGGCAGGGCTCTCCACTCGCCTTCGGGCTTGCCTTCAGGGAAGGACAGGATGCCACCGTCTCCGAGGATGCGGTCGGGCGTCGGGCTCTCGAAGCCTTCGAGGCCACCCCAGACGATCATTTCGTCCTGCGACGTCCAAACCGCCGAGTGGAAGACGCGGGGCGTGGGCGCACCGGCGGTCGCGAACGTCATCCATTTGTCGTCGGTCGCGTCGTAGAGCGCATGCGGAGTGACCGCAAGCGACAGGTCGCAAGCCGTGTCGTCGCCCCGGCATCCGCCGAACACGATCATCTTGTCTTTTGCGGCGGCAACTTTCGTGTCGCCCGTCCAGACCGCGGTGTGAAGCTTCCGCCCGAGCGGCGCGTCGACCGGCGTCATCCGGAGCCACGTCGTTTCCGGCGGCTCGCCGAGCGGCCCTTCCTTGTTGTAGACGAGGCGGCCACCCGAGTTCAGATAGTTCGTGCACGAATCCGGGTCAGGCGCCAGGTTTTCGTCACAACCACCCCAAATGAGCAGCTGGTTGCTGGTCGGGCCGTTGCCGGCGCCCGTCCAGACGGAAGTCGTCATCGTCCGGGGGCCGAGCATTTCCTGGGTGCTGCTCCAGAACGGCGCGGTGCCTTGGCGTTCCGTTCGCCAGGCGTTGTATATGGCGACGGCGACCGCGCTCGCTTGCAACTCGTCGGCGTGGCTCGTCGTCAGGCCGACGCGGTGCGAAATCTCGTGAATCAAGGTCTTCAGCGCTTCCGCTCCGCTCGACGGGCTGAGCGCGAGATCGACCCGGCAGCGCGACAGCGACAGCGCGATGGCGGGCTCGTCGCTTGGGTCGAGGCGAATCACGGCGCACTTGTTGAATCCGACGTCGCCTTCCTGCCACTCGTGAGTCGACCGCTCCATCTCGAGAGCCATAGCCTTGAAGCGCGGCATCATCTGACCCCGGTACGAAAAGCTTTCTTCGAGCCAGGTTTTGAGCTCCGAGGCCCCCGAGGGCAGGACCTCGGGCTGGAAGTTTTCGAGGATTCGGTGCGCTTCGTACTTCGCTTCCGCAAAGATCATCATCAGCGGGTCGCCGCCGCCGATGATGTGCTGGGCGCGAGCCGGAGCCGCACCCGCAGCCAGGCTCAACGTCAGGGACAAAAGTAGAGCCCCGGATTCAATTGCTTTCATTTGTAGTCCCCTCGACCTTTTGGTCCAGCCGGAAAAAATTCACCGTCAGGCAATAAACGTGGTCCGCGTCTTCCTGCTTCGTCCGCCGGGTCGCGAAGTTCTTGGCCAGCTCGTTGATGTCGACGCGCATGCCTTCGACCGCTTCCTTGCCGACGGCGCCGATGGCCGCCAGCGTGACGCGCTCGCTCCGCACCTGCGTGCCGAGGGCTTCCACCGCCTTCTCGAGCACACGCTCGTGGAAGTTGCGCAGGGCCGACGAGCGGCTCTTGCAGTCGGTGAACGTCCGTGAGCGCACGAGCCGGTACTCTCCGGCCTTCTCTTCGACGAAGTTCAGGCGGACCAGCCGCGAGAGGGCTTCCTTGGCGACGTCAGCGTCGATGTCGAGGATCCCGGCGATCCGGTCAGGCTCACAAACGAAATCCTTCGTCTTGAACAGCTCCATGATCGCGAAGTGGTACCACTCGGCAATGAGCTTGAACTGGTCCATCGTGACCTGGGTCTCGTCGTCCGCGAAACGGTACTT
>JAYVBB010000173.1:0-9700 GCA_043750715.1 Pseudomonadota bacterium
CACGCAGATGACTTCCGCGCCTAGCGAAAGATAGCGCTCGCAAAGGTGACTGCCGAGGAATCCGGCGCCGCCCGTGATCAGTACTCTTGAAGGGGAAAACTGAGGCATGACGCAGAGATTGTATGCTAACCTCCGAAAAAAGCCAAGAAGGACGGCACGCGATGAACATTCACGAATACCAGGCGAAAAGCTTGTTTGCGGCAAACGGAGTCCCCGTGCCGGAAGGCTACTTGGCGCAGTCCGGCGTCGAGGCCGAATTCGCGATGCGGCGCCTGGGTTCCAAGGTCGCCGTCGTCAAGGCGCAGGTGCATGCAGGCGGTCGCGGCAAAGGCGGCGGCGTCAAGCTCGTCAAGTCCCCGGAAGAGTGCGCTGAAGTTGCGCAGAAAATGATCGGCATGAAGCTGGTCACGCCGCAAACCGGAGCCGAAGGCAAGATCGTCCACAAGGTCTACATCGAGGCCGGCAGCGACATCGACAAAGAGTTTTACATGGCGATGATGGTCGACCGCGAGACGGCGACCATCGCGATCGTGTTCTCGACCGAAGGCGGCATGGACATCGAAGCCGTAGCGGAAAAAACGCCCGAGAAGATCATCACCATCCGCGTCGATCCGACCATCGGCCTGATGCCGTACCATCACCGGACGCTCGCCGCGGCGATGAAGCTCTCGCCCGAGCTGTCGAAGGAAGCGAAGAATTTCGTCGACAAGACGTATAAAATGTTCCTGAAGTACGACTTCTCGCTGCTGGAAATCAACCCGCTCGTCGTCACCAAGCAAAGCAAGATGCTGGCCCTCGACGGCAAGATGAACTTCGACGACAACGCGCTCTTCCGTCACAAAGACATCGAAGCGATGCGCGACTTCCAGGAGGAAGACGCCCGCGAAGTCGACGCCTCCAAGTTCGGCCTGAACTACATCGGCCTCGACGGCAACATCGGCTGCATGGTGAACGGCGCGGGCCTCGCCATGGCGACGATGGACATCGTAAACCTGAACGGCGGCAGCCCGGCCAACTTCCTCGATGTCGGCGGCGGCGCGACCAAGGAAATGGTGACCAACGCCTTCAAGATCCTCTTGTCCGACTCGAAGGTGCGGGCGGTGTTCGTCAACATCTTCGGCGGCATCATGCGCTGCGACGTCATCGCCGACGGCATCATCTCGGCGGCCAAGGAAATCGGCATCAAGGTGCCGGTCGTCGTCCGGCTCGAAGGCACCAACGTCGAGCAGGGCCGTAAGATGTTGAAGGAATCGGGGCTCAACCTGATCACGGCGACCGACATGAACGACGGGGCGAGAAAAGTCGTCGAAGCGGCGAAGAAGCGCTAAAGGAGCGGAAACGTGGCGATCTGGATCGGCAAGAACACGAAGGTTCTCACCCAAGGCATCACCGGCAAGTCGGGCGAGTTCCACACCAAGCTGTCGCACGAATACGCGCCTCGCTTCGTCGCGGGCGTGACCCCGGGCAAGGGTGGCACCAAGCACCTGGACCTCCCGGTGTTCGATACGGTAGCGGAAGCGCGCCACAAGACGGGGGCCAACGCCTCGATGATCTTCGTGCCGCCGCCGTTCGCCGCCGACGCGATTCTCGAGGCGATCGCCGCCGAGATCGAAATGATCGTGTGCATCACGGAAGGCATTCCGGTGATGGACATGATCCCAGTCCGCAAAGCGCTCGACCGGGCGAGGAACATCCGGCTGGTCGGCCCCAACTGCCCCGGTGTCATCACGCCGGACGAGTGCAAAATCGGCATCATGCCGGGCTACATCCACAAACGCGGCAAGGTCGGCATCGTGTCCAAGTCTGGGACGCTCACCTACGAAGCCGTGCACCAGACGACGACGCTCGGACTCGGGCAAACGACCTGCATCGGCATCGGCGGCGACCCGATCAACGGCACCAACTTCATCGACTGCCTCATGGCGTTCGAAGCGGACCCGGAGACGAAGGGCATCATCCTGATCGGCGAGATCGGCGGCGACGCCGAGATCAAGGCTGCGAAGTTCATCAAGGAAAACATCAAAAAACCGGTCGCGGCATTCATTGCCGGTCAGACCGCGCCCAAGGGCAAACGCATGGGCCACGCCGGCGCCATCATCTCGGGTGGTCACGGGACCGCCGCGGAAAAAATGGCAGCGCTCCGGGAAGCCGGCGTGTCGGTCGCTGATTCCCCTGCCGACATCGGCGCGGCGTTAGCGAAGAAGCTCAAGTAAGAAATGCTCGGGATCCGGCGGCATGGCGCGGTGGCGATCGATCTCTTTCAGGGCGACCCCGCGCTTTTCACGTCCGACGTGCAAGCCTCCGCGGCGCAGGGAATTTCCTGCCTGGCTCCGGCCGTGCGGCACGTCGCGATCGTCGGGTCGAAGGACGTCGGCGAGCTCCAGAAACTTAAGACCGTTCTTACCTCAGGCGAAGCACCCCAAGGCCTTCGGCGGGTCACCTTCGTTCTCGCGACGCTCGATCTGTACTATGCTTTTCAGGACGAGCTCTTTCGGGTGTTCCCTGAAGCCGGCGAGGTCTAGCGTTGCCGTATCTCAAGCAAGGTCAGCTCAAGGACTACGCGTATTACAAAACGGGCGGGACGTGTGAACTCTTGTGCGCGCCGGAGTCCGTCGAGGAATTGGCAGAGCACGTCAAAGAGGTCCAGAAACGGCGCCTCTCCTTGCAGCTCCTCGGGGGCGGCACCAATTCGTTGGTGATCGACGAGCATTTCGCCGGCGCCTTCGTGATCTTGTCGAAGATGAATCAGGTTCAGCTCAATGGCGCCAGGATCACTGCTTTGGCCGGGGTCGACAACTCGGTCATCCCGGCTTTGGCTCTCGGCCACAAATTATCCGGGGCCTCCTGGATGAACGGTCTGCCGGGCCAGATCGGTGGCACGGTACGGATGAACGCCCGCTGCTACGGCGGCGAGATCAGCCAGATCGTGACGAAGGTCACGGCCGTGACCCGCGCCGGTGAGATCAAAACTTACGGCGACCCGACGATGTTCCGGGGATACAAAGACACGATCTTCATGGAGAACGGCGACTTGATTGCCGGCGTCGAGATCGAGCTGAAGCCCGGCGGAGACCCTAAAGAGATCCAGGACAAGATGCTCTTTTGCCGCGGCGACCGCGAAAAGAAGCACCAGTACGATTATCCGTCGTGCGGCTGCGTCTTCAAGAACGACTACGCGGTCGGCGTCTCCAGCGGCATCCTGCTCGACCAGGCGGGAGTGAAGGAGCTCAAGCACAAAGGCGCCGAGGTCTCCCCAGACCACGCCAACTTCGTCTTCAACAAGGGCGCGACCAGCCGGGCCATCCTCGAGATTTCGATCATGATGCGCAACCGCGTCTACGACCGGTTCGGGGTTTGGATGGACTACGAAATGGAGATCCTCGGCAACGCACCGGCGGATCTAGCCAAAGCCGTCGCCGAGAAAAAGCCCGGCCGCTGGCAGGAAAAGGCCTTCGCGGAACGGCTGGCGCCGCTCCGCCAAAAAATGTCCGGCCACTGACTCTTCAGAGAGGCAGGTAAGGAATCAGGCGCGGCACGGTGTTCGGCGTGTTGCCGCGGTCGAGCGCGTCGCCGTAGCCGAGCGAACCGTCGCGGTTACTTCCCCAGCACTTCATGCCGTGGGTGTCTTCGGCGCAGAGGAAGTCGTCCTTGATCGAGACGCTGCGGATTTTGCTCAAGCGGTCGAGCGAAACCTGCGGCAGCTCGTCTCCCATGTCCTGGATTCGGGCGCCGCGGCTGACGTTGTCGCCGATGCCGAGCTGGCCATTGAAGTTCACTCCCCAGCATTTCATCGTGCCCTGGACGAGAGTGACGCAGCAGGTGCCAGCTCCACACGAGAGCGACGTCGCGATCTGGTTCGAGCCGAAATCGACCGGGAGGAGGTTTCCGCCCATGGTCGAGGGCGCATCGCCGCGCGGCATGTTGTCTCCGAGTCCGAGCTGGCCGAACGAGTTCGAACCGAAGCATTTCACAGTGCCACCCGCAAACTGCACACAGTTGAAGTCGCGGCCGGCAGTCAAAGTAGTGATCTGGCCGTCGCCCAGCAGGACGGGGGCGAGCGCGTCGCCCATCTGGCCGGCTGTGGCGCCGATGCTCGTGGGCGAGCCGTTGCCCAGCCGTCCGCCAGTGCCCTGGCCGAAGCACTTCAACTTGTTGTCTTGGAGAAGCACGCAGGTGTGGCGTTCACCAACGGCGACCTGTCGCACTTTTTCGTTCGCGCCGAGGTTGACGAACGGGAGCTGGTCACCCATGTTGTCGACGTCGCCGCGCGCGACCGCGTCACCGAGACCCAGCTGGCCGTTTTTGTTCGAGCCGAAGCATTTCAGTTGGTCGGTGGTCGTTACGGCGCATACGTGGACGCCGCTCATGGCGAAGTCTTTTACGAGCACGCCCGTCCCGAGGTTGACCGTGGGGAGGGTGTCGCCCATTTCGTTCGCGGCGTCGCCGCGGAATTCCTTGTCTCCGAGACCGAGCTGGCCGACGTCGTTGCGGCCGAAGCATTTGAGACGGCCGTGCGAAAGCGCACAGGTCGATTCACCGGCCGTCCCGACTTTTTCGACCGGGAAGTCGCCCAGGTCGACGGAGGCGAGATGGGTGCCGATCTCGGAAGGATCATCACCGATCGCCAGAGTATGCCCTAGGCCGAGCTGTCCTTTGCCGTTCGCTCCCCAGCAGCTGACGCGCTCGTTCTTCACGATGCAGGTGTGCCGGTGACGAATCGCGGACGCGGCGAAGTTCAACGCATTTGCCATCAGGATGGCGCCGTCGGAGGTGGCGTCCCAGAAGTCGTCGCGCACCGTGCTGGAGGGAGGATAGAAGTTCAAGGCGACGATCCGGCCCGGGCGCGTCGACGAATCGACGGCGAGCAAAGGGATACCGTTGCTCCACGTCGCAACCTGCTCAGCACCCGGTCGGATCGCGCCCAGGGTGTTGTAGAAGCCGCCGCCGTTACGCAGGGTGGTGACGCCTTGCATGATCTCGTGGCTGCCCGTGACCGTGCCGAGCATCATGCCGGCCTCCATGTTCTGCGAGCCAGGCGTCCACAAATCCATGGCTTCGGAGCGGAAGCGGCCACCGATGCCGAGGCCGACGTTCGAGTAGTGAGCGAACACCATCTGCACTACGCCCTTTCCTTGATCGACATAGTCGGCCAAGAGGTTGCCGAAGACGGCCGCGTCGGCGAAGGGATAGTCAGAGAAGAAGAGAACCGCGTCGTAGGGGGCAAGCTGCGCGGCGGTCGGAGTCGCCTCCATGGCGTAGAACTTGTCGACCGGGCCTGAAATCAGGCCCGTGGCCGCGATCTTGGCACGGACGTCTTCGAGCCACGATTCGGTGCTCGGCGCTCCGACGATCAGCACGCCTTCGGCGCGGGCGGGAGTCGCAAGACAAATCAACGCAGCGAACGACAGGATCGAGGCAAAGCGCTTCATGGCGTCATCCATCCAAGGTTGAGTCAAGACGTGGTCGAAAGACCTGGCTAGTCTATCCCAACACCCGACGAATTCGAGCTAGTGCTTCGTTAAATTTCTCAGCATCGGGAACGTATAGATCCCGGTCGAATGGCCGTCCGAAAACTCGATCTTGAGGGCATAAGAGCCGACCGAGTCGATGCGCACGGGACGAACAGTCTCGGGAATGTCGGCGGGTTTCAGACGCTTTTCGCGCGTCCACTCGTCGATGCACGTGGCGCAGGGGCAGCTGCGACGCAGGAGAACGACGTCGAACAGATTCTTGCGGCCGTCCGTCCAGGTGATGCCGAGGGTGCGCGAATCGATCTGGGCGATGTCTTTGACTCGGATGTTTTCCATCAGTTCTTCCAAACCAGCGAAAACTGCGTCAAGGCGCCGTCGTCGATGGCGTTGATGATCGAAAGCTGCTGCGCCGTGGCGCCCGCTGCTTCAACGTAACCGGCGAATTGCGGTGAGCCGTCGTCACCACCTTGAACGATGGCCGGATCGATCGGAATCTGCCCGAGGAGGGCCACGCCGAACTCTCGGGCCAGGCGTTCGCCGCCACCTTGGCGGAAGATGAAGTGCTTCTTGTCGCAGCCGTCGCAGACGAAGTAGCTCATCGTCTCGATGACGCCGAGGATCGGCACTTTCAGCGTCGTGAACATGCTGACGGCTTTGCGGACGTCCATCAGCGCGACTTCCTGCGGCGTCGTCACGATCACGGCGCCCGTCACCGGGGCCGGTTGCGAGATCGTCAGCTGGATGTCGCCGGTGCCCGGAGGATAGTCGATGATCAGGTAGTCGAGGGCGCCACAATCGACCTGGGTCAGAAACTGTTTGATCACGGTGCCGGCCATCGGCCCGCGCAGGATCGCCGCCTTGTCGCCCGCCTGGAACATGCCCATCGAGATGACTTTGATGCCGTCGGCCTCGGGAGGCACGATGACTTGGCCGTCCTGGATGGCGGACTTCGAGATTTTGACCATGCGGGGAATGGAAGGGCCGTAGACGTCGGCGTCGAGCAGGCCGACTTTGGAACCGGCTTTCGTCAAGGCGTAGGCGAGTCCCACGGCAGTCGTCGATTTACCGACGCCGCCTTTACCGCTCGCGACGGCGATGATGTTTTTAACGTTGGCCAGCGACGGATGCACGGTTGCCTGAGCGGAGGTCTTGGCTCCGCGTGTCGTCGCCGTCATCGTCACGTCGACCTGGGCGACGCCCGGGATCTTACGGATCTCGGTTTCGCACTGAGACTTCAGCTTCTCTTTCACGGGACACGCCGGCGTCGTCAGGTTGACGGTGACGGCGACTTTGGTGCCTTCGATTTCGACTTTGGTGACGAAGCCGAGCGAGACGATGTCTTTGTGGAGGTCGGGGTCGACGACGGCTTTCAAGGCCTCGCGCACCTGGTCTTCACTGATGCCGCGACTGGGCCCGCTGCCCGTCAGCTTTTCCTTCATGTCCGAGAAGATGCCCATCAGTCGTGTTCTTCCAGGTAACGGATGGCGAGGATGGCGGCTTGGCAGCCCATTCCGGCAGCGGTGACGGCTTGGCGGAACGTCGAGTCGGAGATGTCGCCGGCGGCGTAAACGCCCGGAGTCTTGGTCTTGGTGAAGTCGGCTTTGACGTAACCGGCCGCGTCGGTATCGACGTACTCTTTGAAGACCTGCGAGTTCGGCGTGTGGCCGATGGCCATGAAGAAGCCTTCGAGCTCGATCGTTTCTTTCTTCTTCGTCTCGAGATTTTCGACAAGGATGCCCTTGAGGCCGTTCGGTCCCGCCAGCAGCTCGTTGACGGCATAGGGAATCATGAACTTGATCTTGGGGTTTTTCTTCGCGCGCTCGAGCATGATGTTCGAGGCTTTGAAGACCGGTCGGCGATGAAGCAGGATGACTTCCGAGCAGAGCTTGGCGAGGTAGTTCGCCTCTTCCATCGCGGAGTCGCCGCCGCCGACGAGGGCGACGCGCTTGTTCTTGTAGAAGAAACCGTCGCACGTCGCACAAGTCGAGACGCCTTTACCCATTAGTTCCCACTCGTTGGGGAGGCCGAGGGTTTTCGCGGAAGCGCCCGTGGCAATGATGACGGTGCGTGACTCGATGAGCTTGTCGCCGGCCCAGAGCTTCTTGATCTTGCCGGAGAAGTCGACCTTGGTGATTTCTTCGTATTCGACGACGGCGCCGACGCGTTCGGCTTGCGACGTCATGTCGTTCATCAGCTGCGGGCCCATGATCGGGTCTTTGAAGCCGGGAAAGTTTTCGATCTCGGTCGTCGTCGTGAGCTGGCCGCCGTGTTGGATGCCGGCATAGATCACGGGCTTGAAGCCGCCGCGGGCAGCGTAAATGGCGGCGGTGAGGCCGGCCGGACCGGTCCCAATGATCGTTACGTCATTCATGGGGTCTCCCCTTCGAATTCCTGGAGGCTCATGCCTATATATGGGGTCCCACCATAGCAAGAGCGGTCCGGTAGGTATAGTGGTACACTAAGACGCGTTAATTCTTACTAAATTGGCAAGGAAGGACCACTCGTGAAAGCTCGGCTTTTGCTCGTTGGCGCACTCTTCGGTGCCCAGGCTTTGGCGGCGCAGTCGAAGGACGGCTCCATCACGAAACTGCTCGCCCCCAAAGGCCAGTCGATGACCCAGAGCGTCCTCGTGACGCGTCTCAGCGACGGGAAGACCCTTTACGAGAAAGATGCCGACCAGCTGGTAGCCCCCGCGTCGGTGACCAAAGTCGTGACGACCGCGGCCGTGTTAGCCAAGTTCTCGCCCGTGCACACGTTCAAGACGCCGTTCTATTTCACCGGCGCGCGTAAGAACGACAAGATCATGGGCGATTTGATCGCCGTCGGAGACGGCGACCCGTTTCTCGTCTCGGAGAAGCTTTGGCAGCTCGCCGCCGACATCAAGAACCTCGGCATCCGGGAGTTCACGGGCGACCTGATCATCGACAACAGCCTGTTCGACGCGGAAGCCCGCGACGAGGGCCGGATGGACGGCGCCAAGTCGAGCCACAATGCCTACGACGCGCCCGTCTCCGCGTTCGCGGTCAATTTCAACACCTTCGCCGTCGCGATCGCCCCCGGCTCCCAGGCAGGCCGTCCGGCGTCCGTCAGCCTCGACCCCTACCCGCTCCGTAACGTCATCGTCGACAACAACGTCCGGACCAACAAAGCCAAGGCTGGAAAATCGCTCGACGTCAAACGCCTTGGTGACGGTCACAAGGAGGAACGCCTGACGGTCAACGGTACGATCGGGGCCGACATGCCGATGCAGAAGATCTACCGATCGGTGGGAAACCACGTCACCGCGGCGGGCGAGTACGTCAAAGCTTTTCTGAAACAAGAGGGCGTGATCGTCCGAGGCAACATCAAAGAAGGTCGAAAGCCGGAAGGCGCGACGCTCCTGGTCGAGCTCGAAAGCTATGAGATGCGGCGGATCGTCGCGGGTCTCAACACGTTCTCCAACAACTTCATCGCCGACGTGCTCGTCAAACGCCTTGGCGCCGCGTTTCCGAAAAGCGGACCGGCGGGTGCTCCCGGCTCCGGCAGCTTCGCCAACGGCATCAAGGTCATCAGCGACTTCCTAAAAAAAGACGTCGGCATCAAGTCGGACTTCGTGCTCGAAAACGGTTCGGGACTCGCGACGGAAAACCGGCTGTCAGCGCGTCAGGTCAACGACGTCCTGGCCTACATGGAACGCCATATGGAGCTCTTTCCGGAGTTTCTGGCGAGCCTCCCCGCGACCGGCTGGGACGGCACGCTGAAGAAGCGCTTCGGCAAAGGCGACACCGCCGACCTCAAAGGCCTCGTCCGTGCCAAGTCGGGGACGCTTACCGTGCCGGTCGCCGTCGCGGGCCTGGCGGGATATTTCCGTCATCCGAAGCACGGTATCTGTGCCTTCACGCTGCTCGAGAACGGGCAAAAGGGCGAGTCGCAGCCTTCCATCACCGATTTGCGCGACAAGCAGGACCAGGTTCTCGTCGCGTTCATGAACGAGATTGATTAGCGGAGGCAGCTTTGGACAAGGAGCAGTTGGCTAAGGATGCGCTCGAATACCATGAGCGTGCTCCGGCCGGGAAGATCTACACCGGTCTCGCCAAATCGGTCGAAACGCAGCATGACCTTTCTGTCGCCTACTCACCCGGCGTCGCCGTTCCCTGTCTGGCGATCGAGAAAAACCCCGAGGACTCATACCGTTACACCGGCCGGGGCAACCTCGTCGGTGTCATCACTAACGGCACCGCCGTTCTGGG
>JAYVBB010000174.1:0-4519 GCA_043750715.1 Pseudomonadota bacterium
GGCCGCCGCCGGCTTCCGTAACGTAGAGGTTGTCCTGCTCGTCGACCTGCAGCGACCGCGGGCCGAGCACGTCGATCGAGGTCGCCTCGGGATCGAGAATCTTGTCGACTTCGTTGACCAGCGAGATGCGGTTGGCACCGTATTCCGCTACGTACAGACGGCCGGTCTGGTCGACGACTAGACCTTGGGGATCCAAGAGGCCGGTGACGACTTCTTCCGGCTCCACGTTTTCGCCGACATATTTCATGATGCGGCCGGTCGTCGGCGACGGACGCTCAGTGTAGAACACCGTGCCGGCGCGGTCGACGGCGACGCCTGCGGGAAAATTGAGATTCCCCACGAGCAGAACCGGTTCCGACGCGGAGTCGGTCGAGGACGGCGCTGGGATCTGGTACAGCGAGCCTTCGCCCGCCAGCTTGCCCGGTATCGAAACGTACATGGGAAAACTGGCTTGCCGGGGCGGGTGGGTCAGCGACGAGGCGTCTTTGCCCCCGCACGCTGAGACCGACACCAGCGCCAGCGCGCAGGCAGCAAGTCCAAAGGACTTCTTCATAGGGTGATGCCCCCTCCAAGCATCGGCATCGTTTCTTTCCGCGAATAGACGTCGAGCATGTTGCGTCCGTCTTCTTGTTTGATGGTGGCTTCGCGATGATGCAGCGTCACTTCGTAGAACATGAAGCCGCCGTATAAGTTGCCGCGGAGGCCGCCTTCGTAGGCGAAGTAGCTGCCGGCACGCTCAGCGAACGAGCGGTCTACAAATTGCTGCTGGATCGAGCCGGGCATGATTTTCACGAAGAACGAGCCCGCGACGAACTCTACGACGAGGCCCATGATCGTATCTTTTTGCGCCTTGCCGAAGGTGTCCTGCTCATAAAATAGCCCCAAGCCCGTGAAGTAGTCGGCCCAGTTGTATTGCCCGTCGAACCGCATGTACATCGCAGAACCGTCCTTCAGATCGTCGCTACCGAGCGAAGATTGGTCAGCGTAATAGAACACGTGGGTCGACAGCAAAGTACCGGTCGAGATGCCGCCACCGGCTTTGGCGTCGACGCTCACGCCGCCCCCGCCCCCGCCCTGGCAAAATCCAGTCGAGCTCAAGGCGGTTAACGTCACGGCGACGACGAGTCGAAGTAAGTGTTGAGACTTCAAGACCGAACTCCTGGCGAAGATTCACGGAGGTGAGGCAGGTCGGGATTTTTACGGTGTTCTGTTTACTAATGATCCCCTACCCGAGCGTGCCGAGTCAACCTCGGCGCACCTGTTACCAAGTATGACTCGGCGGCGAGGCCAGGAACCTATAGGAAAAGCTTACTTTCCCGTGTCAGCGCGCTTTTTTACCAAGGTGTGCTTGGTGTGCAGCATCCAGTGCCGATTCGCCGCATCTTGCAAATATGCGAGGGCGAACGGTGGAAACAGCCCAAATACGGTCGCCACCCAGGGCGAGACGCTGCGGTACTTGTTTTGCGCTTCCATCTCGGTC
This sequence comes from Pseudomonadota bacterium, assembly GCA_043750715.1. Taxonomy (GTDB): domain Bacteria; phylum Bdellovibrionota_B; class Oligoflexia; order Oligoflexales; family CAIYRB01; genus CAIYRB01. Next base: position 1,481 of record JAYVBB010000174.1, read on the forward strand.
ATCAACGAGGCCAGACGGTAGATCATATAGAAATGGACGCCAGGGACGAGGGCGAGGAAAGCGGGCGGCAGAGCCGTTTGGCTGTCGGCGCGCGCATGGAAGGAAACCTCGCGGCCGATTTCGCGGTACCAGAAAGCGAAGTAGGTAAAGAGCGATAGCGGCAATCCGACGAAGGCCGACATCCAGGGGTTTCTCAACTTGCCGAGGCGCAGCCGGGCGCGGGCCAGGAAGTAGCCCTGCATCATCTCCGCCTTGTCGACCGAAGATGACGGGATGCGCTTCGCTTTTTGCGTCGGGATGGACCTTTGCTGCTCGCTGGCAGGGAAGATCGACGGGGTCGCCAAGGGGGAGGGCGACACCGGAGTCACGAGCGAAGCGGCCTTTTTCGCCGCGGCGGCCACGACCGGGGCCGGCGGCACGACCGGGCGGACGTTGGTAGTCGACTGGAGCTGCGATTCGCTTTGGAGCATGGCCGACTGGGCTTTGCGGCCCATCTGGTCGGTCATTTTAAAGATCTCGGAAAGGTCCTTCAGCGCGTACCACTGGCTGAATCCCTTGCGGCTCACCAGCCTCGGCTTGCCGTCGACCGATTCGGACTCGAGTTTGAAGGCGTCTTCGGCCGCGAACGGGCCGTCGACTTTGCCGTTCTCATAGATGTACCAACCGCCGGGCCAACTGCCTGCTTCGGTTTGGGTCAGCGACGCAGGAGTTGAAAAGGACTTGTCGGACACGTCGTGGCTCCATCAAGAATGGCTGCATTTAATGGGATCATATCAAAACAAAAGGCCTTCAGATATACTTTCATTACACTGGGTCCGTAGGAGTATTCCCCTTGGATCTCAATCAGTTCGTAAAGCAAATCGAAGAGCGGCGCTGGCCTATCGTGTGGCCCGGACAATGGGTCAACGGACGCTGGCTTCCGGTCAAACGCGGGCAAGCACAAAAAGCCACGGCCAACCCGAACACCGGCGAGAAGCTGCTCGAAATCCTTTACGACAAGGAATCGGTCAACGCCGCCGTCGAGTCCGCGCACAAGGCGCGTGCCCAGGCTGCGGCCCTGTCGTTGACGCAGCGCCTCGACATCCTTCGCCGCTTCAAGGAAACGCTCGCCGACTTCCAAGCGACGGCCGAGACCGCGCTGCGCGTGGAAGCGGGAAAACCGCGGTGGGAAGCCCGCGACGACTTGGACAGCGCGCTGAAGTACCTCGACTGGACCTGCCAGAACGGCGAGACGATCCGCGCCCAGCTGCTCGCTCCGGCCAAGCTCGGCCCCGAGCAGGGCGCCCACTTCGAAATGCTGCCGATCGGCGTGACTGCCGCATATCTGCCGTTTTCCACGCCGATTACGAGCTTTGCGTTCTATTTCGCGGCATCGGTGCTCGCCGGTTGCCCGCTGATTCTCTGCTCGTCTTCGCATTCGCTGCTTTCGAGCATGCTGATCGCGCTGATCGCCGAGCAGCATGACTTGCCACCTGCGTTGCTCAACGTCGTGTTCGGCAACTTCAACACGTTCAAGCAACTGCTGGCCGACCGCCGCGTCGCGGCGATTCTCTACACCGGCTCGCGCGAGCATTGCGACGCCATCCGCCTCGAGTCCCGCTCCCACGTCGGCCGCCAGATGGTGCTGCAGTCCGGCGGCAAAAACGCCGTGATCGTGCACTCGTCCGCCGACCTCGACCATGCCGTGCGCTGCGTCGTCTACGGCGCCTTGAAGACCGCCGGTCAACGCTGCACGTCGACGAGCCGGGTCTTCGTCTACCGCTCGCTGCTTCCGCAGTTCAAGGAAGCCCTCGTCGAAGCCTTCAAAAAAGTGACGGTCGGCCGCACCGACGTCGACGGCGACGAGCGCTTAGGCCCCTTCATGGGGCCGCTCTATTCCGAGAAGGCCGTCGAGAAGTATCTGCGCTTCCAGACGATGGCCAACCGCGAATCCGAGCAGACCCTGCTCTGGGGCAAAACGATCGAGACGCCGACCAAAGGGTACTTCGTCACGCCGAGCCTCCACTACATGGGCAAGTTCGACAACTCCAGCGCCTACCAGGGCAACGTGCTGTTTTCGCCCGACGTCGCGATTTACGACTACGACGTGCTCGACACGGCCATCGAGCACATCAACACCACCGACGCCTCGTTCGCCGTCTCGTTCGTCGGGGACCCCGAGATCCTCGACTCGCGGCGCCACCTCTTCCTGGCCCCGAACCTCCTGGTCAACGTCCCGACGGTCGAAATCGACGCGACGCTGCCCTTGGCCGGACGCCTCCAAAGCGGTCACCACCGCTATCACGGCCCCGGGATCGCGCTCTACCTTTGCTACCCTCAGGCCCTGACCCGCAACCAACGGGTTGAGGACTTGATCAAGTCGTGGCCCTGGCCTAAGTTTTAGCGACGTTCCTAGCCGCGCAGCGGCGTTAAAGGTGACCTCGCTATGCAGAAGTCCGCCACAAAAGAACTTGCACACTACTGGGCCACGTCGTCCGCCTTCGACGACGCGACGCGCAAAGAGATCGCGGGTCTCATCGCGCAGGGTAACGACAAGGAGCTCGACGAACGCTTCTACCGCGATCTCGAGTTCGGCACCGGCGGACTGCGCGGCATTCTCGGCGCCGGCACGAGCCGGATGAACATTTACAACGTCCGCAAGGCAACCACCGCGCTGGCCGAGCACGTCAAGGCGACGTTCTCCGGAGAGAAAGACCTGAAGGTCGCGATCTCCCACGACTCACGTCGCTTCTCGCGCGAGTTCGCCAAAGCCGCCGCGGAAGTCCTCGCCGCCCAGGGAATCAAGGCGCTGATCACCAAGGAGCTCCGGCCCGTGCCGATGCTCTCCTTCATGGTTCGCCATTTCGGCTGCGCCGCCGGTATTTGCGTGACCGCCAGCCACAACCCGCCCGACTACAACGGCTACAAAGTCTATTGGCGCACGGGCGGGCAGCTCGTGCCCCCGCACGACGCCGCCATCGTCAAGCGCTATGGCGCGATCAAGGGTTACGACAGCCTGAAAGCGATGCCGTACGGAGACGCGCTCGCCAAAGGCCTCGT
>JAYVBB010000175.1:0-37488 GCA_043750715.1 Pseudomonadota bacterium
CCATAACGCTGAAGGAAGTCGAGGCCGATCCGACGGAAGCCGTCTTCCGGTATACGCACGGCATCGCGCGCCACGACGGCATGTGCCAGCGCCTGTTTCACGGCCACCGCTGCGCGATCCAGATCTTCGTCGGGGAAGAGCGCCGTCCTGACCTCGAACACTACGTCGCCCGCGACGTAATGGGTGCTCAGGTTCACATTGCGACGCCCTCGCAGTTCAAGGTCGGGATGATCGAGCCTGGCATGCGCGGCAAGACGAAGGAACCGATCACGCTAGGCTACGAGGGCACCCAGGGCTACTTCGAAGCCACGATCCCCTCCGACCGGGTGTTCTGCGTCGACCGCGAGACGAGCATCGAATGCATCACCCACGAGCTCGCGAAGCTGATCAAAAGGGAAGAAAACACCGCCGAGCGCGTGCGTGTGATCTGCTACGAAGGCATCAACAAAGGTGCACAGGCCGACGCGTAGCCCCGGCCCCTCAATCGACTTGCGACTATCGACTAGCGACTACGCCGAGTACTTGCGCAAGATTTCGTCGACGAATTCCTGCGACATCGCCTCGCGGCGGAAAACGTCCGGCTGGGCCTCATAAGCAGCCCGAACGGCGTCGGTCTCCGCCTTGAAGTCGTCGGAGAGGGCCTTGCCCGTGCGCATTTCCTTGAGGATCCCGAAGACGCATTTGGCGCAGCGCACCATCAGCTCGACGTGCCCCTTGGCGAGCACCTTTTTGCTCGATTCTTTCGCGTAAGTCTTGCTCAGCGCGTCGATGACTTCGCAGAGGATCCGGAGCTGGTGGTAGCCGTCCTTCCCTCCGAGGAAGAGGTACGCACCGTAGAGGCCGTTGAAGCGTTGGCCGATCGCGACGAACTGCGGCACGGCCGCGGGGTCGGCGGCGATTTTTTTGAGGAGATCGATGGTCTGCTTGGCGTGCTGGGTCGCTTCCGCGATGCTTTCACCCGAAGCCGTTTGCTGCGCTTTCAACGCGGGTTTTTCCACCTTACCGTGGCCGTGACGAGCCATGTAGGGCTTGATGAAATAATCGACGACGTCCTGCCGGCGCACGGGCAAAGGCCGGACGTGAAGCTTCGGATGCTTTCTGATGGCGCCGGCAAGCGGCTCGAACATCGGCGCGGGGACGTAAACCAGGACACTGACCGCCGCGGCGCCGACCGCCTGCTCGATTTCCTTGAAGCGCGGCTCGAGATCGGTCTCGTTCGGAAAGAAGCTGGCGGCGTCGACCACGACGTTCCATATGAGCTGGTCCGTCTGCATCAGCTTCGCGCACGTCGTCATGCTGTCGGCGTTGATTTTTTCCGCCGTGAAACCGAGCGTGTTCAGCGTTTGGACCATGCTTACACGGAACTCGCCGCTCGACGTCAGCATCACCGATTTGATTTTTTCCTGCTTCGGCATACTTCGTGATCGGAAAATCCAGGCGCCGATTTAGTGCGGATTCGTCAGGCGGAGCCAGTTGCCCCGAAGCAGTGCCGCGGATTCACTGAGAAAGGATTCAGGATGAAACTGAATGCCAAAGGCATCGGCGTCGCCGGCGACTTCCCGGGCGATTGCCTGAACTTCCCCGAGCTCGCACCGGGCGGTCACCCGCCACGGCGCCGGCAAAGTCGCTTCCTCGACGACCAGGGAGTTGTAGGTCGCGGCGCGAAACGACGCCGCGCCGAGGCCGGCGAAGAGCCCTCCCGAGCGTAAGGGGCGAATCTCCCTCGTCGAGCCATGAAACGGCGCGCTGCCGGGGACGATGCGGGCACCCGCCAGGTGCGCCAGCAGCTGGTGGCCGAGGCAAATGCCGAGAATCGGCGTCTTTCCGAGGAGCTTTTGCACCAGCGCCAACGTCGCGCGGGCATCTTCGGGGCGTTTGGGGCCGGGAGAGAGCACGAGCGGCACAGGCGCGGCGGCCAGAGCTGCCATGGCCGCTTCGTCGTCGAAGCAAACGCGCTCCACCTTCACGTCCGGATCCTGCTCGAGCCAATCTATGACGTTGAAAGTGAAGCTGTCATAATGATCTATCAGAGCCAATCGCATTGCCTGAGGTTACACCGATGTTCCGTCCCGTCGCCATCCTGTGTTTCGCCTACATCGGCGGCGCGGCCGTCGCCGCGGAAGCCCCGAGATCCCAAGATGAAAACGTCAGCGAGGCGTTTTCCGTCCTCGGCAAGGTCAACCGCGCCTCGGAGCTCGAACCCGCGGGATCGCGCGGCTCGATGGGGCTCGGCGTCGGCGCCGGCATGACCCGCTCGACCGTGCCGGAGCAGAATCCGGTGCTGGCCGCCCAGCTCGGGGACGATTCGTTGGACAACGAGGACGCGGCCGGCACGACCGTCGACGTCCCACGCGTCTGGGTGGTCAAAGGTCTGCCGATGCCGGTCGACGTCGGCTTTTCCGGCGGCAAGGAAAATGGCTCCGGCATCACTCAGGCGAGCGGCTACGCCCAATGGACGATCTACGAAGCCCTGGCAATGCCGGCGATCGCGGTGCGCGGCAGCTACGGCCGCCTGTTCGGCCTCGAGGGCCTCGGCATGACGACGACCGGAGTCGAAGCCCTCGCCGGCATGGGCCTGCTCCGCTACTTCACGTTCTTCGGCCGCGCCGGCATCTACCAGCACAAAGGCGAGCTCAGCATCGACCAGGAAAGCAACCTGGCGTTCACGCTGGTCGACGGGGAAGAGGAAAAGACCGTGACGCGCGGCTGGAGCGAGACCGTCATGGGCACGGGCCTCCGCATCATGATCTTACCGCCGTTCGTATCGCTCACGGGCGAGATGGAATGGAGCAGCGAGACGAACGGGCGCGACTTCGCGGCCAAGCTCGGCTTCGGGATGTAAACGAAAAAGGCCCCGCCGGACGGCTGGGCCTCTGGATGGTAGTACCGAGTTGCTGGGTCAGTCGATTTCCGGGAAGAACCGGACGACGTTACTGCAGGCGAAGGTGCCGCCGGCGCCGTTGGTCGAAACGTAAGAGCTGAGGGCTACTTGATTCTGGTCCTCGTCGCCCGCGACTTTGAGCTTCACGTTGCCGTAGGTCCAAGTGATCGTCGCGTTCTTGTTCTTGGCGTTGAGCGTCGAGCTGGGATCCTGGGCTTCGAGGGGCTTGATGGTGTCGTTGTTCACGAATTTCGGGCCGAGCGTCAGGACATTGGAGGCGACACCGAAGGACACGTTTTCGGCGATGTTGTTGGCCGGCACGGCCGTGATCAGAGCGAGGGGATCGGAGTTGACGCCCACGACGTTGGCCGTGATGGCGGCAGCGCCGTCCAGGTTGTCCTGATCGACGACCGACACCGCGCGGTTGAACATGATTTTGATCGAGCCGTCAGCCGCGTAGTTCTGAAAGAGCGTGCTGCAGGAGATCACTTTCAGCGGCTGGTTGCCGTCGGTCAGAATGACGTTCAGGTCATAGGTGTTGAGGTCGTTGGGAAGAGCGCCGCTAATGCCTAGCACGAGGTTGGCGTGGGCCGCAGCGACGAAGTCCTTGGCGATCGGCGGGTACACGGTGACTTTGTAAAGTGCGCCGAGGCTCAATTTGTCGGCGGTGAACGTCGCATAGCCGTCGTCGCCCGTGGTGCCGCGCATTGGCAGGATACGCGTGCCGGTCGCCGTGTTCACGAACGTGCCGTCAAAGCCGAACGTTCCGGAGGAGCCGGAGGCCATGGCTTCAACGTCGACTAGGGCGTCTTTGACCGGAGCGCCGTTGTAAACCGCACGCACGCGCAGGTCGCGGGTCGTGTTGCCGAGAGGGAAGAGGCGGATGTCCTGGAGCTCGAGGGGATCGGGGATCTTGACCTCTTCGACGACGGCTTGGCCGTCGGCCGCGACGCGTTTGGCTCGGGTCGAGGTGATCTTGACCGAGGACTCGAACGGCATGTAACCGTCGAGGAAGGCGTACACGGGATAATCTTCTTCTACCGGAATGTCGCAGATGAAGTATTGACCTTCGATGCCGTCGACCTTGGTCGCCGCGATCTTGGTGCCGCGGATCAGGACGAACAGCTTCGTCACGTCGAGGGCGATCGGTTGGCCGGTGAAGCCGTCGGTGACGACGCCTTGGAGGCAGCCGTAGCCGTCTTTGGCGCCAGGAGGTACGGGAGTCCCGGGCGTTCCGGGAGGGGTCTCGGCCGACGTTTTGTTCGTCGTGCCTTTACCTTCTTCTTCGGTGGTCTCTTCGGTGCTGCCACCGCCGCCACCGCCGCCGCTGCTCGATTTTTTCTTGAAGGGGCCAAAGCACCCTCCGAGAACCAGGCTGCCAGCGATCGTAATCGCCAAAGCGAACGTACCTTGCGTCAATTTCATGATGAAATGCCTCCCAGCCCATCCATGCCGGTTAAAGAATGATCGTTACATCCTCCCTTTTCGGCAAAGGCTGGCCCAGCTTTAGTGGAGTTAAGGCATGTCAGTATTTTTGAGGCGTTATCTCGGACGTTTAGGGCAGTACGGGCTGGGTGCCTTTACGGAAAATAGCCGTGGCGGACTGTCCAACGGTTACGATCGATTGCGGGTCCTTTTTCAGGTCGTCCATGGTGACGCGGACGACCCGGTCGCGGACGAGCAGGTATAGCTCCCCTTCCGTCCGTAAATTGTCTTCGATCAGGTTGAGGCGCGCTTTGATGGCAAGCGGGAGACGCACGTAGCCGTCGCGGACCCCGGTGTAGGCCATTTCGGCGCCGAGCAGCTTCGTGAGGGTCCGGACGTCGGCTTTGTCGAGGGCCGGGGCATTCATCGTCGCGAGCCAACCCGAGCGATCCTGAAAGTGGACGTTGACGCCCGGACCGCTGGCTTCCCGGTTGCTCAGGACGACGCGGCCTTCGCCGGAGAAGAGGCGCCAGAGCGCCGAGAGCTGCGCCTTCGACTTCAGGCGGATCTTGATTTTCTGATTCTTGGCCGAGCTGAAGGCAAGCCATTTGGCCAGCACGCCGTCGCCGAGCATGAGCTTCTCGAAGTGCACGGTCACCTGCTTTTCCGGAAGGTCAGCGAGCGACGCGAGCGTCAAGCGAGTCGGTTGGTCGGTCGCCATGGACGCTTCGATGTCGCCCGACGCGAGGTGGCCCGGGTACATGTCTACCGTGAAATTGCCGCTGACGCGGGACTTGGCGCTCGGTCCGCAGATCTGCTCCATCGGCATCTTCACGAACTGGCGGCTGATCTGGTTGGCGCCGAACATACGGAATGGCTTCGCTCCGGAAGGATGGAACTCGATGAAGGGCTGCCAGATCGTCGACGGCGACAAATGAAAGCGCGGCGCGATCGGAATCAGCAAATCCTTGGTCGAGGCGCATTCCGACTGCAGCGAGACGCCCGTGATCAGCACCGACTTCTGGACGCGCACGATCAAGGGATCGAGCGTGTGCGGGTCGGTTTTCGGCGGCGGCGCCATTTCGAGGACCCGGGCGGGAATCACGACCGGTTTGATCGCGACCTTGGGAATTGTCATGACGGCCGGAACCGGCTCCGGCACGGGCGGTAGCACGATTTCGCGGCTCAGAACCGGTACCATTTGCAAGATAGCAAGCGGCGCGGGTTTGGCGGGGGCGACGGGAGCCCCGGGGGTGCCTGCCTGAGTGGACGCCACACTCACTTTCGCTGCGACCGGAGGCGGCGGAGGGGGCACTTTCGACGCCGGGATGACGCGCGGCGGAAAGTTCGGGGTCTTGCTCAAAGCCAGTGTCGATTCGAGGCGGGTCTGGAGCTCGAAAACCTGTCCGCCGGATTGAATGCTCAAAGGCTCGATGATTTTCGGCTCAGCCTGCGCGGCAGTGAGCGACGCCATCACGCTCTCGAAGGCTTGGGCCGTGGGAGACAGCGGGGGCTTCCGAGGCTGCGTCATCGACGCTGCGATCTGTCCTTTTAGAAGCACCAACTGCAAGTGGCCGGTCGACACGTTGCCGTCATTTTCCTCGTCGATGCCGACCATGCTGTTGGGTCCGAGCACGAACCGCCGACCGCCCGGGAAGTCGACCAAAGCATGGCCGTCTTTGCCGGTCGCGACCACGTCGCCCCGGCGCAAACCCTGATCGGTCCGCGCGTCTTCCCAAAGAATTGAGGTCTCCGTACGGTATTTGACCGTACCCACGGCTTGCGTAACCTTGGCGAGAACTGGGCCGTCGGCTGGTTTCACGAGGTCGAAGCGGATCAGGGAGTGCAGGACGACGGAGAAAGCCATGACCCAGACGACACCGACGAGCGCGAGCCAACGAGGGCGCGCCGCCCGGGCCGTGAGGCCTGCGGCGGGTAGAAAGTCGGGGGTGGCGGTGGGTTCTCCTGACATGGGTCCTCCGGGGCATTGTTTCGGAAGGTCCGCGAAGACATTTAGGTAATCTCGAAAATTTGTAGTTCTTCCGAGCACCTCCGACTCCATAACGGCTCATAAACGCCGATATCTACTTAGGGAAACTTCTCAACCCGAAGGATTTCGTGCAGCGACTGCCTCTCCATCGCTCTCTGGCGTTCAAGCTCTTCTTGGGCGTCTCTTTCATGCTCTGCGTCGCGCTAGGCATCAACGCCTGGCACAACGCGGAAAGCATTCGCACGACTTTGCTCCTTGGAATCCAGGACAAAGCGATGCAGAACGCGCGGCGTACCGCGACCAGTGCCGATGCCGTGATCGACTCCTGGCTGAGCCAGCTCATCGTCATCACTAACGGGTTGAGCGGTGCTCCGAAAGACCGGTATAGCGAGCTGATCCAGGGATTTGCCTCGTCGAATCCCGAATTTCTGACCGTCGAGCTGATGCTCGAAACGAAAGAAAACGGCAAAACGAAGTTCAGCTCGCTCGCGAAAGCGAACGTGGTGAACGCCAACGACGAGCGCCTTTTAGGCAAAGGGAACATGGAAGTCGCGACGAGCGTCGGCAACGCCGCGCGCAGTTGGCTTGAAGCCAAGACGCCGGACGACAAGTCGCAAGGCTTCGCCATCACCAATCTCACGCTGACCTCGAAAGTCCCCACCGTCGGCCTCGTCCTCTCGTTCCCCGTCCGCGGCAGCTCCGAGAAGCTCTGGGCCGTCCTGACCGCCTGGCAGACGAAGCTCTACGGCTCGCTTTCCGGCGGTGGTCGCGACCAGGTTGCGCTTCTCGACGCCGGCGGCCGACTCGTTTCGGCGTCCAACGTCAAGCTGCTCGACCGCGCCCGACAGAATTACACGTCGCACCCCCTGCTCCGCGGTTTGTCGGCGACCGCCTCGCCTTATGGATTCAAGCAATGGCACCGCCGCACGGGTCCCGTCCTCGGTGCTTACGCCAAGCTGCCGCGCCTGGGCTTGATCGCGCTGACGGAATCAGACGCGACCCCGGCCTACGCCGCCATGCAAATGGTGCTGACGCGGTCGCTGCTGTGGGCCGCCCTGCTGCTCCTGGTCTCGCTGCTCGCCAGCTACCTGGCCGCATCCGGAATCACCCGCAACCTCCGCCAACTCATGGCAACCACGGTCCAAATCGCCAACGGCGACTTCAAGGCCCGGGTCGAGCTGAAGTCGAACGACGAAATCGGGCTCCTCGGCGGAGCCGTCAACAACATGGGTGGCCAGCTCGAACTCCTTATGGGGGACCGCCTGGAGAAGGCCCGCCTCGAAGCCGAGCTCAAGACCGCGAAAATCGTCCAGGACGCGTTCTTCCCCAAACTAAAGCCCGACGAGGCGGAGTTCCGCTTCTCGACGTTCTTCCGCCCGGCCTCCGAGTGCGGAGGCGACTGGTGGGGCCACTACCGTCTGTCTCCCAAGCACGAGCTGATTTGCATCGCGGACGCGACTGGTCACGGCGTTCCCGCAGCCCTCGTGACGGCGATGGTCTTTGCCGCGACGTCGATCATGGCGAGGCGCTTCGTCGAGCGCGGTAAAGACCGCTACTCGCCGTCGGACCTGCTGCGCGAGCTCAATGCAACCCTCTGCGAAACGGAGAGCGCCAAGCTTACGATGACGTTCTTCGCCATCATCTTCGACCTCGAGACGGGCTTCATGCACTTCTGCAACGCCGCCCACAATTTCCCGTTGCTGCTGCGAAAGGGCGAGGTCGCTCCGATCACGCTGCGCTCGGTCAACGACCCGCTCGGCATGTACCCGGACGTCGCCTACAAGGACGCCGAGCCCGTGCAGATCATGCCGGGCGACCGCGTCATTCTCTTCACCGACGGGCTGATCGAGTGCACGGACGCCAAAGATGACCCGTGGGGCCGCCGTCGCTTCCATAAGGCATTGAAGGCTCATACGGGCGGATCCCTCGTCGAGCTCAAGGACAACCTTGTGAAAAGCGCTTACGCCCACTTCGGCGACCACCCGGCGGAAGACGACGTCACGGTCGTCGTCACCGAAGTTCCCGAAACCTGGGAATCGCCCGCTCTTCCCAAGCTGGAGGAAGCCGGATGAAGCGTCTCCTCGTAGCTGCAGCCGCCTTCCTGTCCGGGAGCGCCTATGCCGAAGTGCGGCCGCATCGCCTATTCGTCGAGCTGAAACCCGGCTCGACGCCGGTCTGTTCGACATTGGCTGAATCGCTGCGCTTTCACTTTCAGTCCCGGCAACGCATGGAGCTCTCGGACCTGTCCAAGGCCGACCACGTCATAAGCCTTGCCTGCGACGCCACGCTGGTCGACGCGACTTGGACGACGCGGATAGTGACAGCCGGGAAGAAGGAGAAGGAAGAGGTCGTCACGGCGTCCGTGCGCTTGGCCATCGCCGGCGACCCGACGAAAAGCCATCCCTCGCTGGCTCTGGCGCTGACACAGCAACTGCTCGACAAGATCCCCTGGGACGGCGAGATCAACGCCCTCATAAAACCGCGTAAGATCGAAGGCAAGTCGGAGCTCATGGGACCGCCCGCCAAAGGCATCCACACGATGGCCAACGCGGCCGCGGGCTACATTCAGAGCGTCGCCGCGACCAACTGTTCGCCCTTCGAAGTGGCCTTGATCCGCAAAGGCTCCGAAGGGGCCGAACTCGAAGTGATCGGCGAGGGCGCCTTCACTTCGGTCGGCACCTTCGCTTCGCCGTCGGAAGTCTACCTCGACCGCAAGGTCCCGCCGGGCACTCGGCCGGTTTTCCGGTTGATCCTCGTCGCCGACGCCCGCCGCGAAGTCCGCAAGCTCGTCGCGCGCTGCAAGAAGACGATCGGTGAAGGCGAAGGCGAAAGCCTGTCCCGCCTCGTCGCGGGCGATCTCGGCAAGGCCCTTTCCAAGGAGACGATCGAGATCAACATGGTCCAGCAAAGGGCCGGTCTCTTCGCCGCGCAATACTCGTCGAAGAACGGCGTCAAGATGCCGTTCGGCGCCGTGGCCTTCGCCCAAAGCCGCGCCGACATCGGCGACTTCCTTGCCGTCGACGGCCGCATCGCGCGAAGCGTCTCTTCCCGGCCGTATGCGCCGACCCTCGGAGAGTCGGCGGTCAACCCCGAGATCACGTTCGGCGAAGGCTTCGCGATGGCCCGTTTCTCCCTCGACGATGTGACCATTACCGTGGGGCCGGGCCTCATTCTGGAGAAGGTCAACTCGCCTTTCTACGAGGCCAATGAAGAACGCACGACGACGGACGCTGACGGCAACACGGCTCCGAAAAAACCCCAACAGCGCTCGTCCAACGCGCGCGGGGCCTTCGCCCTCGGAGTGCGCACCGAGATCGACGGCTGGATCCTCGACGCGCAGACGGCCTTTTCCCTGGGCAAGGGAAACAACCACCTGACGTTCGAGTCCGGCCTGAACTACCGCCTGACCGACACCTGGTTCGCGGGCGGCAACCTGTTCGTCCTTGGCCTCGGAGCGGATCGCAAAGGCGCCCCCGGGGGTCGGCTCGTAGCCGTTGGCGGCAACATCGGCTTTCTGCTCAAGCGCACGAAAAAGGAAGGGCCCCACCGTTGAAATGCGCTGCCCTTCTCATTTCGGTGATCTGGCACGCATCTCTGGCAGGGGCCGATCCTCTGAATGATCCGGAGCGGCGTTTGGATAAATACGCCCATTTTGGCATCTCGACGACGATCACCGCGGCGTTCGAGACGATCATCAAAGGATTCCACCGCGACCACCGCGTTTCCGACGAGAACCGGTCGGTCTCGAGTACTCTGGCCCTCTCCATCGGCGCCATCAAGGAATACCGCGACTTCAGCGCTGGCGCCACGCGCGAAGAGTGTCGCCGGGACCTCATAGCAGACGCCTTGGGCGTAGCTTTCGGCAATCTGCTTCACTGGGAGTTTTGACGTTTTGTCAGCCGTGAAACCGAGCAAAATCTATTCCGTCACCGAAGTCGTCGGCGAATCTCCGCACGCGCTTCTGCCGGAATTGATGGCTCTGTTGCAGAGGCCCGATCACGTTTCCCAGGTCTATTGGTTCGCCCGTCGCTGCTTCGACGTCAGCCTGGCACTGCTGGTTCTGATCGTCGGCATGCCCGCGCTGATTACGATTGTCGTGGCGATCAAGCTGGAATCCAAAGGACCGGTCTTCTTCAAACAGAGCCGTGTCGGTCAGCACCTGCGCATCTTCGGGATCTTCAAGTTCCGCACCATGTTCCAGGGGGTCGACTCGGAACCGGTGGCGTTGTTCGATGCCGAATCCCAGACGTTCCGCCGGCCGCGGTTCAGTGAAGACCCGCGCGTCACGAAAATGGGTCGGATGCTCCGCCGCTTCAGCTTCGACGAGCTGCCCCAGGTATTGAACATCCTGTCGGGAGACATGAGCTTCATCGGCCCGCGGCCACTGACCATCACCGAATCTCTTGCAGTACCGAAGTCAGCATTGTGCCGCTATTCGGTTCCCGCCGGCATCACGGGCCTCGCGCAAATTCGTGATCGTCACTCGCTCTTCACTTACAACCGCTTCGACTCCGACATCGAATACACGAAAACGGTGTCGCTGCGCGTCGACTTCCACGTCTTTTGCCGGACGTTCCGGCGAATGCACGACTTGGGCTGAGAGCGGCCATGAGGTGGGACGGCGCGGCCTCCCGGCGCAGTGGCTAGCTCATTCGGACTTTTTTGTGCACTTGCCAAAATGAGGCGTCGCCGGCGCGCCGGGCCCTCAATTTCCTCAGGAAATGTGCCGACTAATAGGTGCGAGTCCGCGCCGGGCGGTCACGAGAAGGCACGATGACGAAATCGAACACATCGTTTGAAGACATCTACGATCGACTTTACCGCTTCCGCGCCCTAATCGCGGTTGCGATGGTAATTGGTTCGACGGTTGCGTTCTTTCTCGCCTATACCGTCAACAAATACTCGGCAACGGCGACCCTGCTGGTCCAAAAAGCCGAGACCAACCTGCTGCAAGGCCTGACTGCGGACGCCAACCGCAGGATGTCGTTCGGCGGCATAAACGGCCGCGACGTCTACGTCGAAAAGTTTCTCGTTTATCTAAACTCGAAGAGCTTTTACAACGCCGCCTTCGAAGAGATTTCCGTCCTGCCCGAGTATAAGTGGATTCGCCGCACGCTGGTTCAGACTCGTCTCCAGGGATTCAAGGAACGCCTGCAAGGCTACGGTTTCCCGGTCCACGTCCGCATCGACGACAGCGCCGGACCGAACTTGGCCCGTGTGCTGCAAGGCACCGTGCGAATCAACCGCGGCGACCGCAATACGCTGAGTGTAACTGCCACCACCGGCAACCGCGATGTTTCGGTCTTGCTAGCCAACCTGATTGCCGACATCGCCATCAAGCACACCATCGAGCGCGAGCTCAAGGAATCCGACGAAGCCCGTGCCTACATTCTGACGAAGATCAACGATATCGGGGGCAGGCTGGACGAAATTCGCTCGGGAATAACTGCTTTGGCCAAGGGCACGTCCACCGGGTCGCTTTTCGACAACCCGTTGCGCGTTTCGAACAGCGACCGGCTGCAGGCCGACATCCAGGCCTCCGCCCTGCGGCTCAGCGCCAACAAAAAGGCGATATCCCGGCTCGTCGGTGCCGTGAAAAACCGTAGCGCCAACCTCGCCGGCTCCGCCAATACCAACGGAGAAGAGCTGGTCGGATCGCTCATGCGCCAGATCGAATCGCTGCAATCGCGTCGAAGCTCCCTGGTCGCTCAAGGCACCAGCGTCGACTCGGCGCTGATTCGTGAGCTCGACGAGGAGTTAAAAGCCACGAAAACCCGCCTGAAGACGATGCAAGACGAACCGACGGACGATGCGGATGGCACCGGCATCGACCCCGCGGAACTACTGCGCGAGCTGCAAATCGAAAACGTCAAGCTCGGCGACTACTTGGGCTCGGCCAAGGAGATGTACAAAACACTCGTCGCCAAAGACGCCAACGTCCCCGAAAATCAGCAGCGCCAGATGAGCATGATGAAGCGCGCCGATATCGAGCACGCGCTGCTCGCCGAGTTGACGAAGCAGCTATTCCAGTTGGACGTGCAAAAGATTTCTTTGAAAAACAAGATCGCCGTGCTCGAGTCCTCTGACCCGGACGGCGTCCTCCGCACCCCGAGCGTGGACTCCTCCGTCTTCTCCGGCGCGCTGCTCGGCGCCTTGGCGGCCGTCGCCTTCGCCCTATTCCTCGAGCACCGCGACCCGACGGCGTTCACCGTTCGGGACCTGCAGTTCTTCCAATTTCAGCACTTGGGCTCCATCCCGCGCCTCGGTCTTCGCAATCCTAAAAAGCGCGGCAACAGCCTCGGAGGGCAGTTCGGCTCGACTGCCTTCCATAGTCCTATGCAGTTCGGCGCCTATTCGATGATCATAAAGTACGTCCGCACTCGCCTGATCCGGATCGCCAAAGACACCGGCTCCGGAGCCCGGGTCATCTCGATCCACAGCGCGGTTGCTGGCGAAGGCAAGACGATGGTCGCTTACGGAATCGCCCAATCCCTGGCGTCCCTCGGTCGTCGCGTCCTCTTCGTCGACGCCGACGTGCTGGGATCCCGGATGCGCGAACTGTTCGCAACCGAGAACTCGGGGGGCCTGGTCGCTGTTTTGAGCGGCCAATCGACCCTCAAAGAGGCGCTGGTTTTGAACGCCACGCCGAACCTCGACCTGCTCCCTCCTGGGGCGCGCGTCCTCGACTCGACGGAGCTGCTGACCAACGGTCAATTCGAAGTCATCATTGCCGCCGCACGGAGCCAATACGACTTCGTCGTGGTCGACACTCCGCCGGTGAACCTAGTTCCGGACGCGACTTTGATTGCGGCCGCCGCCGACATCGTGACCTTCGTGGTCTCCTGCTCCCGCACTAAAATTCGGGAAGTGGACGAAGCCGTGAATAACTTGACTCAAGCGACGGATCGCCCCCTTTACCTGATACTCAACCGGGTCCGCCGGGCGGCCCGGAAGGGCGGTGCCTACAACTACGCATACAATCCCAACGTGAAACCGGCGGAGCTGCCGAAGATCCGCGCCAGTTGACGACGACAACCTTCTGACCGGAAACGAATCATGTACCGATCCCTACTTATCATCTACCTGGTCGCAACGGTCGCGCTACCCGCGCGGGCCGAGCCGCTCATCGCGGAACGTCCCCGCCTCGAAGGTTCGCCCGGCTTCGGCCGGAAGGAAATCGGCAACGTCGCGCAGGAATTCTACTCGCCGGGCTATGCGGGAGAGCTGCTGATCCCCGTCAAGGTCATCGGCGCCGTGAAAGCAGCCGGCATCTACCACATTCCCAAAAAAACAGACCTCGCCACGCTGCTCGCCATGGCAGGCGGTATGACGGGCGCCGCAAGCAACAGCGTACTGATCAAACGTCGCGCGCTCGCGAAGGAAACGGTAACCGTCGTCGACCTCATGCACGCCATCGAGACGCCGGACGTCGCACTGCCGTTTCTGGAGACGGACGACATCGTCGTCGTACAAACCAAAGAGCCGATCGTTTCCCCGGACACTTTGACGATGATGGGACTCGTCGCGTCGGTCCTCAGCCTGATACTTTCCAGCATCATCATCTCGCAAGCCACCCGGAAGTAGTGGTCGATGGTCAAAGCGGACAACGTCAACAACAACCTCATAGCGCTGATCAGCGCCGCGCTCTTCGGAATGGAGCTGTGGACCGGCACGGACCCTTTCTTCGCGTTTCTCATGGCGATGTGCGTCCTCTTCTTTTTTCTCTCCTTCAACCGCCTGGGCGGCCTGACGACACCTGTCGGAGGGGCCTTCACCGTCTTGGGCGCATCGACGGTACTCATCTCGCAAGTGGCTAAAATCGTGCTTTCGCAACCTGCGGATTCCTATTTGAAGGCTCCGCTGCCCACGGCGCTGGTGATGACTTTCGGCATGGCCTCGGTCTACGTCGCGACTCACGTGAGGGACATCCTGCCGTCCATCACGCCAGCGGTTCGGGTGATCACGAATCCAAGCCAGTATCGGGCCATTTCTCTTCTGACCATCTCGACGCTCGTCCTCTTCTCGATTGCCGACGCTGTCATCCCGACGTTCCGGTTGATGCCCGGAGTCCTGGGATTCGTGGCTCTGATGCCCTATCTGTCAGGGCTCGCCTTGTGTACCGAAGTCGCCTACGCGATCAAGACCTCGGGCGGCCGGAAGTCCACCACTTTTCTGTTTTATCCGATCGTACTGTACATTTGGATTCCGGCCTTTTACGGACTGTGGAAGTCCGGCATGTTTTTTCCGGTGATGATCTACCTCGTGACCATCTTCAGCTTCCGGTATCGCTTCCGGCCCGCCAACTACGCGGCAGGCGTCGCCGTTTTGGGCCTGCTGTTTCTGATCGGCCTGCCTCTGTCCAAGCTGGGTCATAATTATATCGCGGACAAATACGAAGGCGACATGATCGGCTCCCTGACCGAGTTCGCCGAAGACCTAGGAGAAAGCGGCGGCATCATGACGCTCCTCGATTCCCGGGTCGACGACTGGCTCGCCCCGTCAGACGATAATGCATTCGGTCAATACTATGGCTCGGACATGGGATTCCTCGATCGTCAATCCCTCATCGCGGCAGCCGACTGGCTGATTGCCGACAGCCTCCCCCGTCAAACCGAAGGCCTCGAGCGGTTCTTTGGTCGGGTGACTCTGTTACCCAAAGCTCTGACTGGCGACGCCGTGACGGACGGCAGCAACAACTATCTGGCGGTACGCGCCGGTATTCTGGACGAGAACGACCTCGTCACGGGCATTGCTTTCGGCATCTTCGCCGACCTCTTCGCGCACTTCAATTTTTTGGGCTTGCTCTTATCCGCACCTTTGCTTTTTCTGGCTTTTTTCCTCGCGACGGATCTGGTGGCGCGCACGATGACCAACAATCTCTGGGGCATCATGATGTTTGCGGTCTCAGAACACACCCTGGCCGAAAGCAATGGCGCGGGAGTTATATTTCACATCGTGCGGACCGTCCCTTTTTTCATTGCCGTCTTCTACGTCATGGAGACTACCTCCGGACTCTTGGTCGACTTCTTCCAGGACAGGCGATCCTCGCACGCGTCCTTGACGCTTCTACCGGTCGTCGCCAGGGGCGAGTTCGAAGGCATCCGAAGATCGGCTCGTGACCGGTGAAGAAAATCGTCTACTTCTGCGATTGGCTACCCCCGGACTTCGGGGCCGTCGGACAGTACAGCCTGCAATTCGCGCGGCAGCACGCGGCCAACGGCAATGAAGTTACGCTATTTGGGCTGTCTTCCACGGACGATTCCGTCACCTGGGAGACGATGGGGACGACGAATCTCGGCATCTTCCGCGTCCACTCCCGGATTTACGAACGTGCCGCTTTGAGCCGGCGCTTGCTGTGGACCGCGACGACCAACTGGCGTCTGCTTCGTCGGGCCTGGTCGTATCTGCGGGCGGCCGATACCGTGATTTTCACCGGCAGCCCCCCCTTCCTCGTGCACTTTCTGGCTCCCTTGAATTGGTTCCTGCGCAAGGCGCTGGTTTACCGGATGACCGACTTCTATCCCGAATGCATCATCGCGGCGAAGCCGACGCTTCGCCCGTGGCTCTACCCCCTGCTGAGTCTCACCAATTTCTGGCGACGTCGGGTAGGCACCCTGGAAGTCATCGGTGACGACCAAAAAGAGCGGCTTCTCGGTTACGGCATTCCGAGCGAACGGATCGCCGTCGTGCGGGACCTGTCGCCCGTCGCGTTCAGCGGAAGCGAACCAAAGATCGGACGGCCTCGCACGGCTTCCCCGGGACCACTGCTGCTTTACTCCGGAAACCTCGGCGTTGCTCACGACTGGCAAACGTTCGCGGACGCCTACGTGTCACATCAAGCCGGCGGCAAGCCTTCGGTCAACCTCTGGTTGAATGCGACCGGATCCGGCGCCGATCTCCTGGAGCAAAGTCTCAAGTCGCGTGGGGCCCCCCTGCACCGAAGCGGCTTGGTCCCGCTAGCGGAACTTTCCAGCCTTCTCGTGAGCGTGGACGCTCACCTGATCACGCTGAAAGACGAGTTCGTCGGGTACGTCCTGCCGTCCAAGGTTTACGCGTGCATCGATTCGAAGCGTCCGATTTTGTACATTGGCAGCAAAAAATCCGACGTCTATCGGCTTTGCCTTCGGGGCCTCGCCGCCGACCGCTTCTTCCACGCCGAGGTCGGCGATCACCGTCGGGTCGCCGAGCATCTCGAGTCGCTTCGCAAGCTCTATCCTACGTCGTCTACGTAGCGGATCAAATTCGCCAGGGTATCCGGCCAGTCGCCGCGGAAAGCCACTGCGCGGTCGTCCACGTAGGCGTCAGCGATCAGCTTTGGCCCGACGAAGACTTGGTCGAACGGAATTTGAAAGTGGTTGAGGAAGTCTTCGATGAAGGCGATTTCCTCAGGCAGTCGGTGCGCCGCAATGGCTTCAGTCGTGCGACACGTGTGAATTACTATGACGTGTCCCATCTGGCGCAGGCTGATCATGGCGTCGCGCGCCCCGTCGACGGGCCAGACATTGCCCTCGGCGTCCAGGTTCGCCAGCGTGTTGTCGAAGTCGACCGCGATCGTAGCCAAACTGAGTACTCCTATATGACGTAGCGGGATGTCT
The DNA here is from genome assembly GCA_043750715.1 of Pseudomonadota bacterium. Taxonomy (GTDB): domain Bacteria; phylum Bdellovibrionota_B; class Oligoflexia; order Oligoflexales; family CAIYRB01; genus CAIYRB01. Next base: position 16,892 of record JAYVBB010000175.1, read on the forward strand.
AGCTGGCGCGTTTGACGGCGCCCTGATCGCGACGCGGCTCGAGCCAGCCCGCCTTGTCGACCTGTGACGCCACCCACGCATAAGTCTTCGCCATACCCTCGCGCAGCGGCCGCGACGGCGCCCACTGGAGCTCTTTCATGATCAGCCGGTTGTCGGAGGACCTGCCGCGGACTCCGTTGGGCCCCTTGACGTGCTCGATGCTCAGCTTCTTGCCGGCGAGGTCCATCGCCATGTGCGCCAGGTCGTTGATCGAAAGCAGCTCGTCGGAGCCGATGTTCACCGGGCCGGCGAACGGCGAGTTCATCAAGCGGAGGACGCCCTCGACGCATTCGTCGATGTAGAGAAAGGTGCGCGTTTGTTTGCCGTCGCCCCAGATTTCGATGCTGTCGCCGTCGGCGGTCGCCGCGACTTTCCGGCAGACTGCCGCCGGCGCCTTCTCGCGGCCACCCACCCAAGTGCCCTCCGGCCCGAAGATGTTGTGGAAGCGGGCGATGCGAACGTCGGTGCCGGCGTTGCGCTTGAATGCCAGGTAGAGGCGCTCACTGAAAAGCTTCTCCCAGCCATACTCGCTGTCCGGGGCCGCGGGATAAGCCGAGGCTTCTTCGCAGTTGGGATTGCTCGGGTCCATCTGATTGTGTTCGGGATAGATGCAGGCCGAGGAGGAGTAAAAGATCCTGCCCATGCGGCCTTGGCCGAGACGCAGGACGTTGAGATTTATCAGCGAGGAGTTCGACATGATCTGGGCATCGTTGTCGCCCGAAAAGATGAACGCCGCGCCACCCATGTCGGCAGCGAGCTGATACACCTCGTCGAAGGTTTCCTTGAACACCGTCTTCACGAAATCGGGCTGGGTCAGATCCCCTACGAGGAAACGGTGGGCGGGCGACGCCGAGAACTCATGCCGCTTCAGATCGACGCCGGTGACGTGATGGCCTGCATCCTTCAGGCGGCGAACGAGATGCCCCCCGATGAACCCTCCGGCACCACAGACCAAGACGCGCTTCATTGCTTCCCCCTGACGACCATTTCTCCAACCTCTCGGCGGACATAGGGATATCGGCCGATATTCAGGGGTGCTGAAGAATAAATTGCCGCATCGTAACTTGCTATAATTACAGGATTTAACAAAGGTCCGAGGCATGCGGCTGAAGCCCGGGAGTGTGATAAAATGGAGCTACTCCATCTCTAACCTCTTTGCCGGTCCAGCCCTCCCAATTCAACTCGCGCTCGTGGGGAAACTCCTTGAAGAAGCATGTCGTGCTTGGCATCAGCTCAAGCCACGGCGATTCGTCCGCGGCACTCATTGTCGACGGGACGGTCGTTGCCGCCGTGGAAGAAGAGCGCTTCGACCGCATCAAGCATTCCGCGCAGTTTCCCGAGCACAGCATCCGTCACTGTCTGGCCGCGGCCGGCCTAAATGCGACGGACGTGGATCTCGTCGCGCTGCCGCGGAGCCGCTCCGCCGCCTGGCTCCGCAAGCTCCGGTTCGCCTGGAGCGGCCGCAACACGGTTTCGGGACTCGCCAACTACCTCAGCCGCGAACGCAATCGCAGCTCCGACGTCGAAGCCTTGGCCGAGTTGGGCTTTGACCCTTCCCGGCTGCGTCGCGTCGAGCATCACGTCGCCCACTTGATGAGCGTCCGGATGCTGCGCCCGCGGGACCCCATGGCGCTTTTGTCCTTCGACGGCTTGGGGGACTTTGCCTCCACCGTGACCGCCGTGACGGACGGCGACAAGATGCGCGTGCTGAAGCGCACCTACTTCCCCCACTCGCTCGGCTTTTTCTACACGGCCATGACGCAGTTTCTAGGCTTTCCCTACTTTGGGGACGAGTTCAAAGCCATGGGTCTGTCGAGCTTCGGTCGGCCGCGCTACCTGGAAGCTCTGCGTGAGCTCGTGATGACCCGCCCGGACGGCGGTTTCGAGTTGAATCTGCGGGCGTTCCCCGTCGCCAAGTTGGGCAAATCCTTCCGCATCGACAAGGGCCGGCCGATCGTCGGACCGATCTTCGACGCGGACGTCGTCTCGGCCGTGCTCGGCCTGAAAGAGCGCCGCCCCGGGGACGAGGTGCTCCCCGAGCACGAAGACTTGGCCCTTTCAGTGCAGCGCCGCTTCGAGGAAGTGGCGGCGCACGTCCTCTGCGATCTGCACGCCAAGACCAAGAGCGACACCATCGCTCTAGCCGGTGGCTGCGCCCACAACAGCGTCTTCGTCGGCAAGATTCCCGCGCTTACCCCTTTCAAACAAGTCCTCGTCGCGCCGGCTGCGGGCGATGCCGGACTGGCATTGGGGGCCGCCGCCTGCGTCCACGGCGGCGCCGTCACGCCCGCCAGCGGCCATTGGGGTCTGCTCGGTCCGGACATCGCGATGGATCAGGGTGCGTGGGTCGAGCTGGCGATTCCAACCCGGCAACGGCAGTACCAGGACGACGCTTCGCTGATCGAGCGCCTGGTCGACGAGCTCGTCAAAGGCAAGGTCGTCGGTCTGGCTCGGGGCCCGATGGAGTTCGGACCGCGCGCACTCGGCAGCCGCAGCATCGTTTGCGATCCGCGGCACGAATGGATGAAGCGGCGCCTCAACTCGCTGGTCAAGCATCGCGAGCCCTTCCGGCCTTTCGCCGCCTCCGTTCTCGAAGAGCAGCAGAACGACTGGTTTCAGAACTGCCGGGAGAGCCCCTTCATGGAAGCAGTCTTCGCCGTCAAACCCGAGCGCAAGGACGCCATACCAGCCGTCGTCCACGCCGACGGATCCTGCCGGATTCAATCGGTGTCGCATGCGAGCCAGCCGTTCTATCACGAGCTGATCAGCGCCTTCGCGAAACGGACGCAGGTGCCCATGCTGCTCAACACGTCTTTCAACGACAGCGAGCCCATCGTCCGCACCTCCGCTGAAGCCATCGACTGCTTCCTCCGCGGCGGTCTGGATCACGTCGTCATCGGACGAGTGCTGATCTCGCGCGAAGACGCCACGGCCTGGGGCGACCACCCGGCCAAAGCCGTCTAAGCGGGCCGCAATGACTTCGAACCGTCCGTCGCTGCTCTATCTCGGTCGCAAAAAAGGCCCGTTCTTCTCGATCGAGCGGGTTTTCGCCTGGGTCGGTCGGGAGGTCTCGTCGGACTTCGACGTGGCCTTCGCTGCTGCGCCGTGCGAAAGCCGTGGCCTGGTCCGCCGCCTCGTCAACGTTTTCTGGGCTGCCCGCGAGCGCCACGGAGTCGTGCACGTAACGGGCGACATCAACTACGTGGTTTTGGGCCTGTGGCACCGCGCGACCGTCCAAACCCTGCACGACATTCACACGCGGCATCGGCTCAAAGGCCTCCGGCGTTGGCTTTTCGACAAGCTTTGGATCGTCTGGCCGATCCGGGCGAGCGGCCTCACGACGGTCGTTTCCGAGTTCACGCGGGCGGAGATCGCGGGAGTCCCCGGAGTCGACGCCGGCAAACTCGTCGTCGTCCACAACCCGGTGGACCCCTCGTACGTGTTTCGCGCGAAACCGTGGAATGCGCAGCGACCACGCCTGCTGCATGTCGGCACGACTCCCAACAAGAACCTCGAGCGGATCGTCGAGTCCGTGCGCGGAATCGTCTGCGAGCTGGGCGTGGTGGGACCGCTTACCGCCGCGCAGCGGGCACTCCTCGACGCCAGTGGCGTGGTGTACACGCAAAAGCAGGATCTCAGCTCCGAAGCATTGTACGAAGAATACTGCGCGTGCGACGTGGTCCTGTTCGCGTCGACCTACGAGGGCTTCGGCTTGCCCATCATCGAAGCGCAGACCGTAGGCCGCCCTTTGATTACCAGCCGGACGGCCTCGATGCCCGAAGTGGCCGGGGACGGCGCCGTCTTCGTCGACCCGTTCGACGTGCAATCCATCCGCGACGGGATCCTTGCCGTTACCGGGGACGAAGCCCTGCGCGCCCGACTGGTCGCCGCGGGACGGAAGAATGCCGAGCGCTTCCGCTTGCAGACGGTCGCCGCCGCCTACGCGGACGTCTATCGCCGGGTTCTGGCGAAGGCCCCTTAATTGCCTGATATGTCGGGAATTTTGTTGGCCGCTTGAGGAATTTTCCGCCGCGTAGCCTAAGCATAGCCCCCAAGCGGTCCGATACCTAGATTGGTCGATCTTTCCAATCAGATGGGCGGCAAGTGAGCAACTCACGCGGCAATTCCGGGCCTTCGCGTTTGGCGATCCTTGGATTCGCGCTTCAAACTCTTCGCATGGCGTCGTCCACTTCGCCGAGGCATGCCGTACTCGGAATCGCCAGTCCGCTGGCACTCGGCTCGCTCAACTTCGCCGTCGAGGCGGCGTTCGCCGCGCAGTTCCAGGCTGCCCTGGCCTCGCTCGGCATCTCGCTCGGGGGCGAGTCGAACGCGACCGGCTTTTTCCATCACCAAACTCTGAACACGGCAATCGTGTTTCTCCTGATCATCGGGACGATTAGAGCCGTACTCTCCGCCTTGCAGATCTTTTCCTACGGCTACTTTATGGAAAAGTTTCGCTACCTCTTTCGTCACCGGCTTCTCGATGACGTCCAGGAGCGCGGCACCATCGTCGGAGACCGGGTTGTCGCCAATTTCACCGAAGACATCAACCGTGTGGCCGAATTGTTCTGCTCCATCACGACGATGACCGGCGGCTTGGTTCAAGCTTTGTTGGCAATGTTGGCAATGTTCTATCTGGCACCCGCGGTGACGGTTGGCGTGATCTTGATGGGAATCGCCGGATATCTCCCTCTCTACTATCTGACTCGCCGACAGCTCGAGATAACCAGCCAAGCCTCTCACTATTGGGAACAGGCCAGCTCGGCTCTGCTCGACGCCTTGCGCAACCACACGCTGCTGAAAATCCACAAGGCCGAATCGACGCAGTACGCCAAGGTCCAGCTCAACCTCGCGACGAGCCTCGACCACATCCTGACGAGCCATGCGGCGTCCAGCTTTCGCATGTTTCACCCCCAGTTTCTCGGCGTGGTGGGGATCGCGGCCTTGATTTACGTCGCTCACCGCTGGAGCCCGTTTCCGGCCGGGACGCTGTTTCCCTTCCTCTACATCATGGGGCGTACCGCGCAGAACCTCTCGATGGCTTCGCTGCAAATCGGCTCGATAAAGGCCGTAGCAGGAAATATCGATGCCTTGCAGCCTTACATGGACCGTCAGTGCCCCTCTGCGAGGTCCGCAGGGAAGAAGGCTGGTCGCCGCGCGGATCACGGCCAGCTGAACATCGGCTGGACGCTGGCAGGCGTAGGCTTTGCCTACCCGAAGTCTCCGGCCCGCGTCCTCGACCGCCTCGATCTCCGCATCGTTCCCGGCACGTTCACGCTGATTACCGGTGCTTCCGGTTCGGGTAAGTCGACCCTCCTGCAACTTTTGATCGGCGAACTAACCCCCCAACAGGGAAGCGTCGTGGTCGACTTCGGTAACGGAGTGTCCGGCCCCCTGAGCAAGTTGAAGGACGAGCTCCTGTCCAGCATCGGCTACGTCGGCGTCGGCGGAGCACTCCTGCACGCGACGGTTCGGGAGAACCTCATGCTGGGCATCGAGAACCAGCCGACCGAACACGAAATCGCCGCGACCCTGGAGGCATGCAAGTGCGACTTCGTCTACGAACTGCCGCAAGGGATCGACACCCTGATCTCCCCGACCGACGTCGGCATCTCCACTGGACAACGCCAACGGATCGCCCTGGCACGGGCGCTTCTACGCCGGCCGCGCGCGCTGCTTCTCGACGAGGCGACAGCCAATCTGGACAGTGAGACGGCGCGGGTGATCGCGAGCGAAATCCTGCGGCTCAAGGGGCTAGTCACCATCGTCGCCATCAGCCACGGCTTCGAGTTCGCGGAACACGCGGACGTCCACGTGGATCTCAAGCCGGCCGCAGACCGTCTGGCGTCCTGAAGTCACCTTCAGGACGTTCCGTACCAGAGGTCCTTGGCTTTGCCTTCGCAACGGTCGGCTTCCATGCGGGCGGCCGAAAGCCAGTTTTCGTGCGAAACCGTCGCCCGGAACAGGAAGTCGAGCAGCGCCAGGTGCCTGCGCAGCGTACGTTGGATGCGGTGCGGCAGCACGGGGTTGAAAATCCCCAGCGACGACAAAGCCTGCCGCGGGTTCTTTTTGATCCAAAGCCATGATCCCATCTCGAGAGTCAGCGGCAGAAAGACCCGGCCCCGCGCCGCTTGCCGATGCTCCAGAAACAGGTAGTCCCACAAATCGCCGTGGGTCACGTACTTCAGGGATTGGGGTTCCATCAGGTAGTAATGGTTCGGCAGGCTCCGGTCCAGGCGCACTTTCAGAGCGTACATTTTCCCGAGATGGTCGAAGGACTGCTTCGAGTAAGCGAACGGAAACCACAAGCGGTCGACCATCCCGAAGCCCGAATGCATGTCGAGGGCGACCGAGAACCGGCTGGGAAACACCTCGCGGCGGATGAACTCGGCCAAGGCTACGGCTTCTGGCTGCATCGGCTCGCCTGCCGCTCCGCGGTACCAGGGCAGGTGCTTCGAGATGCGGTGGCCGCCGACGAGCGGAATGTTCGGCTTGGTCTCCGCGTCGAGCGGAGCGTTACGCATCAAATCGACGCCGAGGGGGTTGGACCTCGTGCCGGAATACATGCCGGCCGGATTCACCAGGGGGTAAAACACCATGCGGGCATTGCGAAGCAGGTGCTCGAGGCCCTTGTCCCAAGCCAGGAGCTCGACCAGCGTCCGGAGCTGCGACAATGCGACGTTGGTGCCGATGCGCTCGAGCCCGTGCACGCCTCCGACGTACGCCACGGTAGGAGCAGAGCGGTCGGCGGTGCCGAATACGAATGAGTAGAGAGGAAACACCTCTCCCGCGTGGCGCACTTCCCCTTCGAGCCGGACCGTGCCGTATCCCCGGCAACTCTCAGCCAGTTCCTTCAACTCGAGCATTTCGGGGAGACGGCGCTTCACTGTGGAACCTCTCGGCGATCCGGGCACGAACCTCGCGGGCGATCAACTTTCTCGATTTGTGTCCTCGGAACGCCACTTCGCCCAGGACCGAGACCTGGGCTCTGATCGTCTTCGTTTGCATGAGGCTCCAGAGATGGGGGAAGAACGTCATCTCCCCATACCAGGCGACCTCGGGCGCCTGGTCATACCGAAGACACACGGGTACGACGCGACATGAGCTGCGTATCGCCGATTCTAGCAAAGTTTTCTTGAACTCCATAAGGTGTTCGCCGTTGGACGTCGACCCTTCCGGGAAGAGCGTGACCGAATGGCCGCGATTCAGGAGATCGGCCAGCTGAATGATGTCCTGCTGCACGCTCCAGACGTTGCGCCGCTCGACGAAGGCACAGCCGGCGGCGCGGGTGATCCAGCCGAGCACGGGGGTTTGCTCGATCTCCCGCGACGTGACGAACACGGACGGAAAGATCGCATTGATTACGATGACGTCGACGTAAGAAATGTGATTCGGCAGCACGAGAATCGGCCGACCCTCGACCTCCGCGAGCCCCTCGGGATCGTCGACCTCGCAGCGGATGTCCAGGATCCTCATCAACAGGAAGCACACGAGCCGCGTCAGGGCCACGACGCGCCGTTGCCCGGAGTCCCGCGACGTGGTGGTCATGCGGAGGAGCAGGGCGGCCGGCACGAAAGAGATCATGCACCAAGCGAAGAGGACAAGTTTCGCGACCGCTCGGGCTCTCTCATGAACTTGCGATCGAAGGCCGCGGCCATTGCGCTCATATTCAGCATCGTCAACCAATCTGCGCAATTGAAATCGCGATCGATCACCGGTTGCGAACATATCTTGGCTCCTGCCTTGAGATAGGTTTTGAACAGCGACGGAATCTCGATCGGCTCGTCGTTCTCTTCGGGAATGATCACGGAGTCGAAGCCGTCGATCCGGTACCCTTCCCGCGCTTTGACCGCGTGCGTGAGGTCGACCATCCCGCACTGGACAAAGTAGCGGTGGATCCGGGCTATCTCAAGAACGTCCGTCGTATTGATGCTGGAGAGGCCGAAGAGGTAGTCGGCTCCCGATGCCTTGATGTATTCGGCGATCCCTCTCCAAAGGAGGTTGATCACAATGCCGTTACGGTAGTCGCGGTGAATGCAGGCGCGGCTGAGCTCGACCTTGTGCCCTGGCACGTCGAGCAAGCCGCCGATCTCGAACTCGGTGTTCGAGTAGAATTTGCCGCTGGGTCCGGTAGGGATCAACCGGTAGACGCCGGCGATGCGTCCCGCCTTGCGGTCGAAGATGGCGACGTGATCGGCGATGTCGTCGAACTCGTCCTGGTCACTCTTGAGGCTGATCCATTTCTTCGCGAACTCGTAATGGAAAACTGAGCGCCGTAGCGCGAGAACCTGCTTGAGCTCCGCCCGATTCGAAATCGTCTTGACGTGATAGTCACGCACCGTGAAATCGACCAGGATCACGTTGGACAGCATCATGCACCCCGCTGTAAACGTTGAAGTCACCAAGATCTTCATCAAACCTAGATGGGACGATTAAAGGACGCATAAAGCCAAATTAAAATCTTTAAGCAAAAGACATAAAAAACTGCCGCCGGTCCCCGAAGGGGCCGGCGGCAGGATGGACGGGTCGTTCAGGCTCTCATGGAATCTTAGTTGAGACCGCCGAAGTGCATGATGTACGCAAGTCCCAGCTTCGCGAAACCTGCGGCTTGGTTGAAGGCATTGGCGTTGGTGACGTTGTCTTCGGCCGAGTGGATCTTGTGGTTGTAGCTCGTCGGATTCTCGAAAGGGAACGAGGTCGCGTAGCCCGCCCGGCGCCAGGAGGCGTGGTCGCTGCTGCCACCGGACAGGTTCGCCTTCGCCCAGGGCATGCCGGAGTAGCCGTCTACCAGCTGGCCGAGCATGTCGTTGAACGCCGAGTCCGTGTTGTTGTTCACGAACCAGATCTTGTCGGGGGCCCCGGTGGCCTTCCAAAGATCCATGTCGTGCTGAACCATGGCAACCACGTTGACGCCCGCGGCTTTGTAGTCGTTGGCGATGTCTTGGCTGCCGACCAGCCCGACTTCTTCCGCCGCGTAGGCGTGGATTTCGAGGGAGCGCTCGAGGTGGATGTCGTTGGCCATCAGCAGGCGGAAGATCTCGAGGTTGGTCGCGGTCCCGGAGGCGTTGTCGTCCGAGCCCGGAGCGCGCCCGCTTGAGCCGTTCTGCCAATTGACGCTGTCCAGGTGACTGCCGAGCACGATTACCTCCGATGCCCGCGTCGTACCCTGGATCTTCACGACCAGGCTCCGCTGCGGGGTGGCGCTGCCGTGATCATAGGTACTGATCGTCACGTCGGTGCGACCGCCTTTGAGCGCGTCGTACTTTTGCGCCAGCATCTCGGCGACGCCGAGGCCGGTCGTCGTGTTGTGGAAGCGGGTGTTGATCGCCGACAGCTCGTCGATCGTCCGGGCGATGTTCTGGGCGAGGACCTGCTCGGTGACCCGGGTCACGCGCGCGTCCCGTTGCGCTAGCGGAATGATCGGGGTAGGCGTCGCCGCGGTTTCAGCCAACGGTTGGCCGTCGAGCTTCTCGAGCACGCCGCAGGCGAGGCCCGAGCCGTGTAAGCGGCCGGCGACTTCGTCGATGCGGTCGGCCTTGACGCGCATGATCGCGACGCGATGCGGCTCGAACGCGAGGACGTCGCCGAGCGCCGCGACCTGCGCGGGGAGCGAGCTCTCGAGCGACATGTTGAGCACGTAAACTTCCTGGAAGTCTTCGCGTGTTGCGGTGGCCGTGCGGAGAACTGCGAGGTCGCCGTCGCGGTACAGCACGCGCTCGGCGTTCACAGGAGCGAAAGCGGAAAGGCCTTTGACGACCTCGACGGGGCTGGCGGCAAATGCCGCGCTTCCCCAAACCGACGCGAGCAAAACGGAAATGATCCCGGTTTTCATGCACTCCCCCTAAGCGGATTTCTCGTGAAACATGAGGAAAATTACAGTGATGATAGGCCGACGTTGGCCGGACGGTCAACTCGCGCGGCCTTGGCCTTTCCTCTAATGACGATTTGGCGGAGCGCCAAACCAGCTCATTGTTTTCCCGCACGACATCCTTTATTTAAGCGCCCGAGTTTCGAAATCAGCAATCCATTTGGAGGACATCATGAAGAAGTTCGTTCCTTATGCTCTCGCCGCTGCCGCCGTCACGATGATCGCCGCATCCGCTCAGGCCGACCACCGCGGTCGTGACAGCGATGCCGTCTCCGCATCCCAGCAGGTCGAACAGGACGCTTACGCCCTGGTCCAGATCCTTGCCCGCGGCGGCCCCGCCAACACCCAACTCATCCAAAATGGCGGCATGGTCGCCAAGGAAGCGCAGGACCTCACCAACTCGCTTACGGGTCACGGCATTTCCAATGCCGAGCAGGAATTTCGGGAAGTTTTGCGCGCCTTCGACATCCTCAGTGACAACTTCCGCTGGCAAGGGCGTCAAAGCGGCATGGCGCAAAACGCTTTCTATCGCCTCGACTCCAGCGTTCAGGACCTGGAATATGCGTTCGGAGGCGGCGGTCGGGACGGTCGGGACGGTCGCGATGGCCAGGACGGTCGGGATGGCCGCGACGGACGTGACGGCCAAGACGGACGCGACGGCCAAGACGGACAGGATGACGGCAGTGACTGGGGCCAGGACCCAGGCAACGACGGCGGCGGCGACGACTGGGGCCAGAGCGACGACGGTCAGGACGGCGGCCAGGACGACGGCGACCGGGGCGTTCGTCACTGAGTCAGCAATGGTGTTAAAGTGAGGGCGTGAAGCGCCCTCTTCCCATTTCGACAGTGTACGTCGCGTGTTACTACCGGGACTATTGGATGGCCCGGGCGTGCGTAGCCAGCGTCCGCTACTTCTATCCTGACATCGAGATCCTGCTGATCAAGGATACGGCTGCCGGCGACTTTTGCACGCGCGAGCTGGAAGAGGCCTGGTCGGTCAAATGCCTGGAAACGACGCGGCGGGCGTTCGGATGGGGCTTCGTCCATCTCGAGACGCTTTTCGTGCCCCGGCCGGGTCGCTACCTTTGCCTCGACTGCGATATCGTGCTGCTCGGGCCGGTTCTGGACGAGCTGGAGAAAGATCCCGCCGATTTCATCGTGGCATTGGACCAAGACGGACCCGCGACCCTGGAGGCGGCGAACGACCGGATTTCCTGGATGCACGGGAACTATTACCACCCCGAGCGCCTGCCCCAGTACGATCCGGACTACGTTTACCCGGGATTTCTCTTCAACGCCGGACAGTTCGTGGGAACGCCCTCGCTTTTCGACCGGGATGACCTGTCGCCCCTAATCGAATGGACGGAGCCGCCGCGCGTGCGCGACTTGCATACGTTCGGCCGCGGCGACCAGGGTCCTTTCAACTACTTCCTGACGAAGCAAGCCGCCCTGGGGCGCATCCAGCTCAGCGTCCGACCTTACATGCATTGGCCCGGGTGGCCAGGGACGGCGGACTTCTCGGTGCCCAAGATCGCCGCCAAAACGGAAACGCCCAAGATCCTGCACTGGGCCGGCCGGGGAACCAACGAAGCCGGACGCCTGGCGCGCGCCGACATCTTTCGCTTCTTCGAAACCCACTACTACACCAGGATCGCCGACGGCCGCCGCAAGCGGATTCAGCGGAACGTCGGCCAGATCCTCGGCGAGCGCCTCGCCGGAGCGGCCAGAGGCGTCAAGCGCTTCGCGCCGCAGTCAGTAAGAAACCGGTTGAAAAAGAGCGTCTATCGCTGGGTAGCCCGCCTCACGAGTTGAGGCGACTCAGCCGGCCTCGCTACGCCGGCGTCGCCGAGCCTCGAGATGGCTGCCCAAGGCATCCAAGGTGTCTCCCCAGTCGCCTCGGAACGCCACCGCGCGGTCGTCCACGTAGGCGTCGGCGATCAGCTTGTCTCCCGCGTAAATCTCGTCGAAAGGAATGCCGAAACTCACGAGCGTGCCTTCAATCCAGCGGATCTCCTCGGCGAGGTCGCCGATTTCACTGGCAACGGTCGTCCGGCACGTGTGAATCAAGAGGCGATGGCCGAGACGCCGCAGCTCCAGCATGGCCTCGCGGGCGCCTTCGACCATCCGGACTTCCCCGTCCGCGGTTTCCTCGAAAAGCGTGTTGTCGAAGTCGATTGCGAGGACAGCCACGCTATTGCCGTTTCGAGACGAAGTAAAGCGTAAGGACGGAAACCGCGGACGACACCGCGGCAAAAATCAGCGGCAGGTCCGACTTGAAAGTGCGTTCGACGTAAATCATGTCCCGATCTTTCACGGTGAAGGACTCGGCATTGTGAAACAGGTCCAGGTACTGCTCTTTGCTGTCCCGAACCAGGCGAATGTTCGGCATGTTGGCCAGTCCGGTCGGACCGCCCGCCGATCCCAGCGCATCGGTCAGCTTCGAGCCGACCGGAATGAAGTGAACTCCCGGCTGGAAGACCTCACCCCAGATGTTGACGCTGACCAGGACTTTCGCGCCGGGCTTGGTCGTGAAGAATTCGGAGCCCGACCGCTTGGGCAACTCGTCCGGCTGAACGTACGGCTCGGCAACCAGCCGCGAGCTCCAAAATGACAAGATCAGGATACCGGCGAGAAAGCGGTATTTTTTGAGACGAACGGGGCATCTGGTGGTCATGATGCCATTTTCCCACGAAAGTCCCGCCCGTGTCTCTCGGCACGAATTGCCGACTCCTCACGCCGACCCCGGGAATGCTATGCTTGCATGACTCCCGACGATTCACGGGGTAAAGTTTGCCGCTCGTCTCAGTCGTCATTCCGACTCACAACCGCCTGGACTTGTTGCAACGAGCCATTGCGTCCGTCCGTGCTCAGACCTGTCACGACCTCGAGATCCTCGTAGTGGACGACGCGTCGACGGACGACACGCCGAAAGCAATGGCCGGCGCCGCGGACGCCCAGCTCCGCTTTTTCCGGTTCCCGGAGAACCGCGGCCCCGCGGCATGCCGCAACCTCGGACTGCGGGAGGCGCGCGGGCGCTTCGTCGCGTTCCTTGACGACGATGACGTTTGGCTGCCGGCCAAGCTCGCCCGCCAGATCGCCGCGGTCTCTCCCTACGAGGACGCGGGACCGGCATTTTGCTTCACGGGAGTCTTGCATCAAGAGGGCCCGGACCAGTACGAGCCGGCGCAGCCGCTGCTGACTGCCGGACGACCGTTGGGCGATTTCATTTTCGTGGACGGCGGCGCTCTGACGATCTCGGCCGTTCTGGTCGACCGCGACCTGGCCGCAAACTTCGGATTCGACGAAACCCTGCGTCAACATGAAGATTGGCTTTTCTATCTGCGGTTGGAAGCAGCGGGCGCCCGCGTCGTGCAGGTTCGCGCTCCGCTTACCGTCATTCGCGTGGATCCGCTCAGGAACAGCCTCTCGCACCGGTTCGACGTCGCCGAAATCCGAGCCTGGCTGACTGCCGTCGGACCATTTCTGTCTGATGCCGCCGCGGCGGCGTATCGCGCCAAGATCTACGCCAAGCGCCTGCTGCGCTACGGCCACGTTCTCGAAGGCCTGACTTATCTGGCGGCGGGCCGGCGGCAAGGCCTCATTTCGACGCGGCGAATTCTTTCGACGCTCGTCTTCGCGGTGGCGCCGCCGCTGCACAGGGCACTCACCAGGCGCCGGTCCCCTTGAAGATCGTGGGAATGGTCTTCAAGATCAAGACCGCATCCACCTTCCAGCAACGGGTCTTCGCGTATTCCGCATCGAGAGATATCTTGTGCAAGCCATTTAGCGAATCGCGCGCGGTCGCTTGCCAGAATCCGGTGAGACCAGGCATCGCCGCGAATCGAATCATGTGTTTTTCGGGGATGACGCAGGAGTCTTCCGCGGAAAGCGGTCTCGGGCCGACGATCGACATGTCGCCCTTGACGATGTTGAAGAGCTGAGGCAGCTCGTCGATGCTCCAGCGCCGCAAATGACGTCCGACTTTAGTGATGCGCACGTCGGCTCTCGCTTTGAGCATGCCCCCTTGCATCTCGTTGACGCTCAAAAGATAAGCGCGCTTGGTGCCGGTGACCATCGTGCGGAACTTGTAAATTCTGAAAGGGCGGCCATACTGCCCCGTCCGAATCTGCGAGTAGAACGGACTGCCGCTCGTAGTGACGACGATCAATAAAGAAACCAAGACGAAAAGCGGCAGCAACAGGATGACCGTCGCGGTAGCGACGACCCGGTCGAACAAGGATTTGCTCAGCAGGTAAAAGAACTTCGTTTCGTTAGAAAGCTTCCACTCGTAGAAATAGTCCATGGCGACTATCAGCTCCGGACGGGCGACGCCCCGGGTCAGATAAGTCTTAGCGATCTCATGCCAATCGCGGGGCTCGGTTCCTGGTTGGGAAATACGAAGCGGAGGCAACGGACCTTCCGTCCCCTGCTGCGTCTGTGGCGATTTCGAGGCCGTAGAAATGGGTATCCTCGCTTGGTGAAGTATTTGTCGGCAAGTTGGCGCCACTACTTAGATGGGCTGGGAAATTCCGCCGGACTTAGCCAAAGAAGAGTGGAATCACCCGGGAGACCCAGGACTTTGGCGAAGTGATTTGTAATAAATGCTTTCGATCCCTTGGGCGACCTGATCGAGCGCCGCAGCGCCCAACCTCCTGGATCCATTCGACCAGCGAGGCAATTTTAGAAAATTCACCAACGCGGCACCCAGTTCCGGAACGCCGCCTTCTACAACGACGGAATGCTCGACTCCCTGCAAACGCTCCCTGACATCGCCGACGGGCACCGTCACGACGGGCAGGTCGCAGGCCATGGCTTCTTGCACGACCGTGGGCGAGCCTTCCGATAGGCTGGTCACCAGAAGGCAGTCGGCCGCGGCCATCGCCAAAGGCATTCGTTCCGGATCGAGGTCGCCCCGCAGGACGACGAACTCGAGCGCCGGCACTTGGCGTCGTGCCCAGGCGACGACGGCCTCGGCCAGCGGCAAATTCTTGATCTTCGGGTTGGATCCCGCGTTAAAGAGTACGGTCGGACGGTCCAGGGGCCAGCCGAGGGCCAGCCTCGCTGCTTTTCGATCGGAAGGGTGGAACGCCGCGGTGTCGACCCCGCTCGGCAGGACTTCAAGGCATTTCGGCCGAAAGACGAGCTTCGATGCGATCTCGCGGCTGACGCAAACGACAGCGCTCGCCTGGAGCGACGCGAGATGGGAAGCCATCAGGCCCAGGGAGGATCTGAGGCGCGAATACTGAGGATTGACGTTGATGTCGCTTCCCCGAAAGGTGATTACCAACGGGACCCTCCCGACGGCGATCGCAGCCAGCAACGCGTTGAACTTGCCGAACTGCGCATGCACCAAGTCGGGTTTTTCCGCGGCTATCATGGCCCGCAGGCGTCTCCATTCCCGCCAAAGCGCCCGCGGCCTATATTCCAGCGAAAACCCGAAAAGAGCGACGTGATGGCCCCTTCTGCGGAGAGCCGACGCCTCGCGATGACTGAACACCATCAAGCCCGGGCGAAGCATGCCGGGCATGACGAACAGGACTCTGAGGGAGCGCTCACGCACTTTCATTTGCGACACCTTCGACGAGCCTCAAGCCTTTCGGCTCACTTTCACCCTCTGTCTGCGCTTTCTCGGAGAAGACGGCGTGAATCAGCAGCAGCCAGAAGAGCTGCCCTGACAGATACATTGGATAAGCGGCGCCCGCTTCAGTCGCCGAAAAAATCAATGTTCCTGGCAAAGCCATCGTCAACCATGAACGCTCGGTCAGAGGCAAAGGAAATACGGCCCGACGAAGCCGGAGCAGGTGCGTCCAGACCGCGCTGAGCAACGCCAGCGAAATCAACGCCGCGTGAGGAACGCCGTAGGTCAACGCCTGCGCTAAATAGAAATTGTGCGCGCCACCGCTCGTTTCCCAGTACATCTTGGTCTCGCGGGACCAAACGGCCGCGTGCGATGCCGCAGATCCGACACCGGCGAGCAGGCTGCTCTGAATCCGCATCAAGGCGTCCATCCATATCGCCGTCCGTCCGGTAAGGCTAGCGATTTCCTTGCTGTCCTGGCCCCGCGAAAGGTACTCCGCGAAATCGTCAAAAAATGGACTGAGCATCAGGCCGACTACGATAGTCGCGAAGATCGCGGGCCGGCTCGGGCGCCACGGTAGCGTCCAAGGCTTCAAGACGAATAGGGCGACGACGGCAGCCGCGATGCCCGCGGACGTGCGGGAGCGCGTCAGGGCGATCAGGACGCCGATGACCACGATCACCAGGGCCTTGTGGTACTTGCTCATGAAGTCCGCCGTGAGAACGAACGGCAGAGTCATCGCGAGAGCCGCGCCCGTCTGGTTGGGTTGGCTGAAAACTCCGATCATGCGCCCCGACCACCACAGATGCGGCATGGGAACCACACCGTCCGCAAGCAGGAGAACCACGGAGGCGCTAGTGAGCGCCACGGCGAACAGCGCGATCGACCGGCGGATCCTCGGCCATTCCTCGCGATTCAAAAAGAGCGACAGGATCAGCAGAGTCTCGACGTACTCCCGGTGCAACGCCACGTCGTCGGCATGCAGGACCTGCGCGAGCGTGAAGCTGATCATCAGAGGGATGAATACGAAGCCGCCGAACCCCGTGACGGTCTTCAACGACGACCGGATCTTTTTCGGATCGAAGGCTACGACCGCCGCTGCCAGCAAAGCCCCTTGAGCTAGCAAAGGTCCAAACGACGGGCTCGTCATCTTGGTGTGGGTGAGCCACACGCCGATCGCCGAGATCACGAGGTACCAGAAGTATGGCTTGTGGAAATCCTTCGCCATGAAGCCTTCAAGAAGTCTTGCGGTAACGCTCGGACGAGTAGCGATAGCGAGCCATGGACCCGAGCTCCACGCCGCTGCCGGACTGGGTCATGATCGACATCACTGGAGTGTCGGGCCGGCGATGCCTCTCGACGGACGCCACCGCCTCCTCCATTTCCGCGACGCGCGAGCGACCTTCTCGGCAGCATAGAATGATCGAGTCGGCTTGCTCGACGAGGAGGCAGGAGTCGCTGACAAAGAGCGGCGGTCCGTCGATCACGATGGCGTCCACTTCGCGCCGAAGCAACGCCAGGGCTCGCAGCAAGGTGTCGATGGGGCCGTCCATCGTTACGGGCTGCGGGCCAGTCGCTTCAGCCGAGGGAGAGAAGTGAAAAATCGCAGGCTCCCGCGTCGTCGCCTGGTCCCGAACCGCATGCTTGATCGTGGCTTCGACGGGCAGGTTCGGCGCGATCTCGTGGACGACGGCCCCTTCGGGGACGTGCGTCATGACGTTGCGGTCGACGGCGCGCACGTCGAAGTCGACCAGGGCCACGCGCAGGCCTTTGCGCTGCAGCGAATACGCCAGGATGACCGCGGAAACCGATTTGCCCATTTTCGCCTCATTGCCGCAGACCACCAGCGTGTGGCCAGGGACCTTCGATCCGACGATGCGCTTCTTGATGGCGTAGCCGAGGCGGCTGACGGTGTCGTTGATCTGGGCCTGCGCGAAGATCGAAAGGCCGCCGCGCCGGGCGCGGAACCGCGGGACGGAACCGATGTACGACGTCAAAGGCAGCGTTTTCAGCTGATCCGCCGAGAAAATCGTTTCGCGGAGCATGTCGTGAGCGGCCCAGAGCGCCGCAATGATGACCGCCACGAACACGAGTAGAGACAACAGCATCATCGGCTTACTCGACGACGAAGTGCTCGCGATCGCCGGATCCTCGATGACGAAGAGGCTGTTGATGTCCGAATCGCTTTGTATCAGGTTTTTGTAGTAGAGCTCCGTCAACACGGTAAGTACCTGGACGATGCGCGAATGGTCGATCATCATTTGAGACATCTTGGCCTGGAGCTCGGGGAATCTCGCCACCTCGCGCTGGTTTTCCATCAGATTGGCGTTCGATTCCTCGTAGTACTTCGACGCGGACGCCACCTCGCTTTCGAGCGACGACTGCTGACGGGAGACGTCTTGATAGAGGTCTTTGAGCCTCGGCAGTTCCAGCAGCTGCTTGCCGTCGCCAGTCGGCGCGACTTTCGCCAGCTCCATCTTCATTTGCTCGAGCTTCTCGTCCAGCAGCGCGTCGCCGCTCCCCGCGGAGCCGCCGCGAATCTGCACCTTGCCGAGTTGATACCGCCGAATTTCCGCTTGCAGGGCCTCGAACTTGCTCGTGTCGAAGTCCGAGATCTTGCCCTTCATCGAATCGGAGAGGCTTGCGGCCGTGGTCTTCAGGGTCTTAAGCATCGCCTGACTCGCCAGCACCTTGGCTTTCGCTTCGCCCACTTTCGCCATCGTGTCGAGCAGGGACTGGTAGCGGAGATCGACGTATCTCTCGTTGTTCGGGAAGGAGTTTTGCCGCACGAAGGAAACGATTTGGTCGGCGCTTTGCGCGAGCTCCGCCCGGGTGTCGTCGATCTTCTTGCCGAGAAAGGTCACAGTCTTGCGGGTCTGCTCGTTGGCGATCGACCGGTTGAGGTCGGTGAGCGAAGTTGCCAGGACTTGCGTGATTCTGAGAGCTCTCTCGGGATTGGGATCGCTGAATTCGATCGTGAACGACCCCGCGTCCAGCTCGCTGTTGAATTTGATCCTTTTTTTGAAGGCCAGATAGTCCCAATCGACGTACTTCTCGCGCGCGACCACGTACTCTTCGCCGAACATTTTCACTTTCAGGGGTCGAAGCCACTGCTTGAATTTCTTGCTCACCGGCACCGGCTGGTCAGGACCCGGAGCCGCGTCGGACCGGAGCGCTGTCTGAACTTTTCGGTAGATGACCTGTGACGTGATCAGGGTTTCCTGGCTCGTGATGAATGTGTCGCGTTCCATGGCAGAAAGGTGGCCAGACAATCCGGCGAAGTCTGCGCCTTGCAAGGGAGAAGCCGACGGTGACGTGGCGAAGATTTTCAGCGATGCGCTGAGTGGCAAGTCGGAGAAGCGGACGACGGTTAGAATTGCTGGCAAACAAAGGAGCATGGCCAGGAGCATCGGCTTCAGCCGGGCCCTCGGCACATGACGGACATAAAAAAGAAAATCCTGCTTCAAACCAAAAACCTCGTAACGCTCTATCGGCGCGCCGCGGGCAGGCGTGAATCCAGGGATTGGGGCGTTCCGGCAAAGATCGAGGCTTTTATCCCAGGATCGCCGCGGCATACGCCTGCACCGCCGCTTCCACCGAAAAAGACCGGCCGCGGCGGCGTAAGGCGTCACGGGAGGGACTTTCGGCCGCGGCCTCGCGGATCGCGACGGCGAGGCGTTCCGGGTCGCCGGGAGGCACCAGCCGTCCGAACCGCCCCCCTTCGAGGATCTCGCCAGGTCCGGCCCGACAGTCGGTCGAGACCACGGGACAACCGAGGGCCAACGCTTCGATCAAAACGCTAGGCAGGCCCTCGCGCACGGACGAAAGCACGAACAAATCCGCGCGTGCAAGATAAGCAAAGGGATTGCAGCTGAATCCGGGCAGGGACACGGCGTCACTGATGCCGAGAGTCCTGGCCTCCGCTTCGAGGCGCACCCGTTCGGGACCCTCGCCGAGAATCAACAGACGCACCGGCGTGTTTCTGCGGACTATGGCGACTGCCTTCAGCAACGTCGCCTGATCTTTTTGTGGTGTGAGACGACCGATGTTCAGCAGGAGCGGGCCCGTGCCTGCCGGCAACCACGACTCGTCGACGGGCCTCGTCGCCAACTCGTCGATTTCAGGGCGAAAGATCGGATTATAGATCACTCGCGCCGGAGGAGATACGACGCCCAGATAGTTCCGAACCGAGTCGGCGACACCTTGGGAGACGGCGATGACCGTCGCGCTGGACCCGTAGGTCCGTCGAGCGGCGAGCTTTCGCAACCAGCCGAGGCTCATGCTCGCAAAGACGTCGTCGTCATAGGAAAGATGGGCCACGGCCACGTGTTTGGCGCGACTTCCCGCCAAACGCAAGGCCAAGCTCGTCGCGATGTTGGCTGCCGTCAGATGGGATACCACGACGTCCGGCCGAGCCCGGCGAAAGTACGCGACGAGCGGCGGTATCGCCCGCGCCAAGCGGCTGGCGTCGAACCGAATGATGGGGATGCCGAGCTTCGCTGCCCCGAACGCGTCTTCGCCCCGCGACAACTGAACGACTTCGAGCGTGCCGGGTGCTAGGGATTTCGCCAACCCGGCTAGCAAGTTGACGACCACCCGCTCGGCGCCCCCTCCTGCAAGGTTGAGCACGACAAATACCGTCTTTTGGGGAACCGCCATGGACCCTCGCCGCGAAAGGATAATTCTTCCATTTTATCACGTCCGGCAAATTCCGTTCCGCCGGCAATTCATGGGCCTTCGGGTTTCGGCCGAAAAGAACGGCATGAGTCGCACTCCTTGGCAATTAATAGCTGACCGGCGGGTCCTCGTACTCGCCGGCATCGGCGTCGTGTCTTCGCTGGCAATGGCGACGATGGAGATGGCATTCGCCGGCGCCCTTCTGCTTCTGATGCGGACCTTGGGGGTGCTCGGCACGAGCCAGGCCTTGCGGTTTTTTCCAGACAGTGTTGCTTGGACGCCCATGCAAGTCGCCCTGCTTTTGTGCGGCCTGGGGATCGTCCGGGCCATTGCCTACTCTGGCGCCATTTTGCAGATCAGGAACACGCTGCGCAGATTCAGCGCCACCGTGCGGTCCCATTCGTCGATCGTCATGTCCTCTACCGTGGCGAGCTG